>NZ_LGUG01000004.1:4662419-4944581 GCF_001274715.1 Aneurinibacillus migulanus
CCCTGTCCTGGTATTCGCCCTGATGACGATCCGTTCATACTCTCCTTCTTCGCAGCCTTCCAGCTTATCCATCGCTTGCAGCGCTTCTTCCAGCCGTCCGGAATCCAGTTCAAGCAGTTGACCGTTTACAATACCCTGCCCACGGATAACCGCCGGATATCCATAAGGCAAATCATACAACCAGCCTCTAACCGTTGCCTCTCTTACATTTGTTACAAACGGTTCCACAACGGTATGGTTACATTCTCCCCGACAAAGCGTTCCATATACAAATACATGACACAGCATCGTTCTTGATCCCCCTTCTGTTCCTTTTCCCTATTTGATCAAAGCAGCATAAATATGACTCATTGTATCTTGAATCCGTTCCAGTTCTGCGAACCGATGTCCGCCGTTTGGAAAGGAAACAAATGTGCCGCAACCTTTAAGCATTTTTCTCGTTTGAGTATGGTCAAGACGTTCATCATCTTCACATACAAAAACATGCAGCAGCGCGTGATTTCCTTCCAGGTAGATTTCCTGAAACATATCTCGCAGCTGTTTAATATGCCCTTCGGTAAATACGAACGGTTCACCTGTATCATAATTCGTATTTTCCCCCAGACAATCCATCAACGTCGCAAACGGCATCAGCGACGGATTTAAGAGCGCAGCATGACAGTCATATTTCACTGATAAATAATAAGCATAAAACCCTCCCAGGCTGGAACCGACCAGCAAAATCGGCTCTGTCTTATGCTTTTCAATACTCTGCTCTAATTCCCGAATCGCAGCCCGTGGCTCGATCGGCAAATCGAACGATACTATTGTTTCTTCAGGAAATACGCTGCGCAAAAATGTGTATTTCGCATTTGTACCGGACGAAGAAAAACCGTGAATGTTCAACAGCATATGCCTACCTCCTCTATTAGCTGCAAATCAAACAGCGTATGACGAACCCATGCCAGTTAATATCATACAATCAACCTCATTATACATATTACACGTACCCAATTAGCGCAAGAATGAAGAAAATAAGAAAAACTCGCGGGTGTTGCCGCTCGTCCTTTTTCCACAACGAAGCCAAACGGCCACTTTGTGTCACTTCGAGCGGACCGACAAAACATCTGGGCATCTCGGGTGAAGGAGACAGTTGTCGGTCTTTTTCGCCCGCCATGCCACACGCTCCATAAGGAAAAAGCAACGTTTGGCACACGCCTCGCATGTTTTTCAAGTGATACTATCGGAAGAAACTAGATGTCGCTTTCTTGCTTTATGGCGACATCTAGTTTCTTATCCATTAAAAAACAGGAATCGCTTTTCAAAAACGATTCCTGTCATACGTCTGTCTTATATTTATGCTAGTGTTTCATCAGTTCCTTTACTTCATCCATCGAAGGCAACGCCGAAATCGCGCCACGCTTCATCGTGGTCAACGCACCAACCGCATTTGCGAAATGTAACATATTCTCCAATTCGCCATTCGGTAGCTTTGCCAGTGCTTCAGGCCTTATGCCTGCTTCAGCGATTCGATGCAGAAAGCCTCCGACAAAGCCGTCTCCGGCACCGGTAGCATCCACCGCTCGCACTGTAAAGCCGGGAAGCCGCTTCACTGTATCGTTCGGTCGTACGTAAGCACAACCTTCCTTACCTAATGTAACGAGCAATAAGCGTATGCCCTGGGCGAAAAACCAGGAGGCACCGGCGATAATATCAGTCTCTCCGGTCAAAAATGTTAATTCTTCCTCGCTTACTTTCACAATATCCGCAAGCGGTACATGTTCCCGAATCGCTTCCTTAGCCGCTGGCGCACCTCCCGGCCATAAGGGCAAACGCAAGTTTGGGTCATAGCTTACAAGCATCCCTCTTTCTCGCGCCAGCCGGGCCGCTTTTACCGTCGCGCTCCGTGCCGGTTCCGCAATCAACGAAATCGATCCGTAATGGAAAATCACGCCCCCAGCTAGTACTTCCTCTGTAATTTCCACCTCTGTAAGCAGCATGTCCGCCGAAGGCTCCCGATAGAAAAGAAAGTCGCGCTCACCGTCTTCTTTCAAGGATACAAATGCAAGCGCCGTCTTCGCTTCATCCGTTCGATATATTCTTCCTGTATCCACACCTGTATTCGCCAGCGTGCCGATGAGAAAATCACCGAACGGATCGGCTCCCACTTTCCCGAGAAAGCGGGAGGTTCCGCCTAAGCGGGCAACGGCGGCAGCCACATTAGCAGGCGCACCGCCTGGCGCTTTCTTAAACGATGGCACTTCCTCAAGCGCCTGCCCGTTTGCCTCCGGTACAAAATCGATTAGCATCTCCCCGAGCGTAATGACGGTACCCATGGCGTCTCCTTTCGTTTATCCCGATCTAGCGGGCAGTAAGTTCCCCTTTTTATAGAAGCTTTGTTTTATAAGCCCGCATTCACATGTGCGGCTGTCTCTACTTCCGCTTCATTGATGCGTGGAAACAAAATTTTCGTATTGCGTGCAATAATGTTTCCTTCCTTATCGCGCAGGTCGCCTTCGATACGGTATACCTCCTCCGTCAGCGGTAAATCGAGCACCGCCTGATCAAAGCAACGGGAGGAGTCCGGTGTAATTAATGGCGCAAGTACGGCACGTTCCTCTATCACCGTACCATCCGATGCAAGCAATCGATATGAAATCTCATGTCCTTCCAATTCACGACGATAGTCGTTAACCACCCATGCCTCCATCGTAATACGCAATGCATTCTCAAGCCGTTCCACATGACCGGCAAAGGATAGTTGGAGCGGTGCAAACGCATGAACGACAGCGTAGTAGGCTTTTTTCGGACGGCGATAATAATCCACGATTGCCCAATCGATCGCAGGCCACGTATTAACAAAGTGAAACTGCATGATTCCGTTCACATTATTATATTTCTTACGTCGCAATGCCTCAGTATGCTCTTTATAGAACTGCACCTGATACTCCTGTGTACGCTCGACCAGTTCGCCTAGCGTCGTTGGATATTCTCCCATCATCTTGGTGTAGATATTATTCTGGAACCCACGCATGCGCCATGCTTCCATATCCAACGGCCAGAGTTTTTCCTCCACGATGAACTTCTTCAGCGACTCTTCATCCGGCAACGATTGCGTTCCGTATTCTGTGATAAACATCGGATTATAAAATTCAGCGTCCGTAATCTTGCCCCAGTACCAACCAACCCAGTTAACGCTTAGATGATTTGGTACATATTTAGCAAACTCCTCCCACGTTGCAAAGAACGCTGGCAGCTCTCCTCGATCGATAAGTACCGAGTTTTTGTGTATAGGCCTCGTTACATCAATCGATTTTACGGTCTCCATAAGCACATTATCGAGCTTATTGTAATCATGTAAACGCGATTCACTGTGACAACACCAGAGCACGACTGACGGATGATTATACAGCATCTCTACATACCTTCGTGCTACATCTGCTGCACGGGTAATGAATTCACCATCTGAGCGATATCCCCACTGGAACGGCAAATCCTGAAAAATCATAATCCCTTTCTCATCACATAAACGGTAAAACTCCGGTTTTTCCGCATGTGCAAACAAACGCGTCATATTCATATATGCATCAAGCATCATCTGTATATCTTGCTCATACTGTGAAGCTGTCATGAGCGAAAGGAATTGATCGGATAAATAATTGTTTCCTTTAATGAAAATTCGCTCGCCGTTCAGGCGGAATTGCCATTTCTCATCACGTGTGATTTCACGGATGCCGAACACCTCACTTGACGAGTCGATAATAGTACCGTCCATTTTCACTTCTACAGTCGCCGTATATAAATGAGGGTGCCCTAAATCCCAACTCCACCATAGCGCAGGATTCTGTATAGTAAGACGTGTCGTGTGATTCAGGCTTCCCGGACGCAGAAACGTCGCTGACACCTGGGCGATATCTTCCCTACCCTCTTTTGGAAAATTATGCGGTGCAATCTTCACACGCAGCTCAATATCCTGCTCCTCACCCGTCTCATTGCGTACTTCTATATCAACATATATGTTTGCTTTTGTATATTCATCGCGTAGATGCGGTGTAATGCGCAAGCGTTCGATATGAACAACGGGCTTCGCTACTAGCGTCACATCCTGCCAGATGCCGCCCGGATTCAGTAATGGATTCGGATAATGAGCGCTGGCTGCCGACGGCACTTCCGGACAATCGGACAGTCCTTCCTGGCGCACCGGCAAACAATCCCAGTGATATAAACCGCCTTTGGCGATTTCTTTTCGTTCCGGCTTCTTATCGATAGCGGAAACGACTTTCACAATAAGTTCGTTTTCCTTGCCAAAGCGAAGGAAACCGGTTACAGAAAATGCAAACGGATCGAAATCCCCTTCGTGCGCGCCCAGATACATTCCATTCAGCCATACTTCGGAGAAATAGTCCACGCCTCCAAAATGCAGGTGATAGCCGAGATTCTCTTGCTTGTTCGGCGCGAGGAATGTCCTCCTATACCACATCGCACCCTGATGCTGTTCGAATCCCGCTTTCTGCCAGTGAGAAGGCACGACAATCTCCTTCCACGGGTGTATCTCAGGCGCATATACGATTTTATTTTCGATGCCGTTTTCCAATATATTCTCTTTATCGGGCAGGCATTGCCATACCCCTCGTAAGCTCCATTCCTGGTGCATGTAGGACCACCTCTACCCTATACAAATACGTTATACTTTTGCTTCCGGTGACCGACAATTTCTATAAATTTTATCTATAGTAGCCTAACTTTAAATCTTTTCCGATAAAGCGTCAATGGAATTTATATGATTTATACTATGACAATTATTCAACATGCATGAAAGGCGATTTCCCCTCTACATAACGTGAGAACAACCTCATGATTCTTGTCCAATACAACAAGATCGGCATCCTTGCCCAGAGCGATACTTCCTTTGCTTGCAAATAACCCAAGCTGTTTAGCCGGGTTTACCGCTGTCATATAAACAATGTCTTCGAGCGTACATCCGGTAAAGTGCATGGCGTTCGCGGCTGCATCCTTCATCTTAACGATACTGCCGGCAAGTGTGCCATCCGAAAGTAAAGCACGACCATCTTGTACGGTTACTTCCTGTCCACCCAGCTCATACGTTCCTTCACCAAGGCATTTGGCTCGCATTGCATCCGTGATCAACGTCAATCCGTTCCGTCCTTTTTGCTGGTAGACAAGCTTAATCATTTCAGGATGAACATGAATACCGTCCACTATCAGCTCAGCAAGCAATTCAGGATGGAGCAAGGCTGCACCGGCAACGCCCGGTTCGCGGTGATGCAAACCACGCATGCCGTTAAACAGATGTGTTACATGCTTCAAGCCGCAGCGCACCCCTTCTGCCACCTCTGCATATGTCGCATCAGAATGTCCGACAGAAGCCACCACACCACACTGCGCCAGATGTGATACGAATTCCATGCCGCCTGGCAACTCAGGTGCTACGGTAACAAGTCGAATCAACCCAGCAGCGCTTCTTTGCCACCTCTCGAACAAAGCGATATCTGGGTTAAGCATCTTATCCGCCGGTTGGGCACCCGCTCGCTTGGGCGATAGAAATGGCCCTTCCAAATGCACACCTAGTATCTCTGCTTCTCCCGGCCCGTTTGCCTGTTTGCGATAGTCTGCGACATTTACCAGCGCACGCTCGATATGCTTTACCTCCTGTGTCATTGTTGTGGCGAGGAAACTTGTCGTTCCTTCCTGAGGCAACCGTGCTGCAATCGTCTGTATAGCCTCGTGGGTAGCATCCATCGTATCTGCTCCGCCCGCACCGTGAATATGCAAGTCGATCATACCGGGAAGAAGCTTATAAGAATTCGAGAAGGGAAAGAGCCGATCATACCCGTCCGTGTCCGTACAACCAGCCATCTGTCCAACTTCGTGGATTTTTCCGTTTCGGATAGCCACATAGCCTTCATTAATTATGCCTTTCTCCGCATAGACCCGGATTCCGGTAATTAGCATGCTTGCCGGTGCCATACATCCGTCCTCCTTTTTACGTGCTAATAAAGTAAAACTTCACTCAGTAAGGGTATTACTACCCATTAAGGCAAGATAGAATTATCGACTGCCTCATTATAATTTCTTTTACAACCTGTAGCAAAATCCGAAACTCTTCAAAATAGGCCATTCAACAAAAAAGCAGCCCTCTACTATTGGCTGCTTCTCGTGTAGCTATTTCTTTAGTGAATGTCCTTCTTCTTGAAATTTCCGCCTTTTACATTGTTAATCGCGCCAACTGCCAGAAACGCCGCTTCATCAATATCCTCGATAATCGATTTCAGCTTCGCCTCTTCCAGACGAGTAACAACGCAGAAAATTACTTTTTTATCGTCGCCAGTATATGCACCTTCCCCATTTAGGTAAGTGACGCCACGTCCGAGGCGAGCAAGTAGCGCATCACCGATTTCACGGTGCTTTTCACTAATAATCCAGACGGAACGCGATTCATCTAGCCCCTGGATGGTGACATCAATCATCTTGAATGCAATAAAGTATGCCATCAGTGAATACATGGCCCGATCCCAGCCAAAGACGAAACCCGCACTGCCAAGAATGAAAATATTAAAAAACATAACCGTCTCTCCTACCGAAAAAGGGAGCCGTTTATTGAAGACAATTGCAATAATCTCGGTTCCGTCAAGCGAACCTCCATAACGGATAACCATTCCTACCCCAATGCCCAGAATAATTCCACCAAATACCGCAGCTAGCAATGGATCCTCTGTTAGTTCCGGTACAGGGTGAAGAAAGGAAGTGACGATAGACATAACAGTAACGCCCAGCAATGTGGAGAGCGCGAATGTCTTTCCAATCTGTTTATAACCGAGAATAAGAAACGGAAGGTTAAGAACAAAAAGAAAAATGCCAAGTTTCATTCCTGTCAAGTGAGAAAGAATAATAGAGATACCTACAATACCACCATCGATAATTTGGTTAGGAACCAGAAAAATCTCCAATCCAATAGCCATCAGGATTGAACCTAAAATAATAAAGAATGCCCGCTTTAGAATTTTGGCCTTTGTAAGCTTTTTATGGGCTACTTTGTACTCTTGCACATATTCCAACAACCATCTCCCCCTTTATTTTCCAATACTATTGTTACTATCTTATTTTATTATAGCAGATACGGTATATGATGTGCCGTACATACAAAAATTTACCGTGGTTGCATCTGCTAAAAAAGCCCGGTATACGAACACCGGGCTTTTTTATTATAGAATGGAAATTGTTGTATAAGTGCATAATACAAACGTTATACAGTAACAGCTGGAACAACCAGAGATTTCAGTTCACTAACTATATTATCAGGTAATTTATTTACGATTTCTTCTCCGATTTTAATAGAAGCGGTCGCTGCTGGAGATGGAGCGTTACATACATGAAGCGAGCTTTTACCCGGGAAGATAGCGAAGTCATCCACCATGTTTCCGTTGTGCATGAGCGCCTGCGCCCGTACGCCTGCATGAGTCGGAACGATATCCTTTTCCGTAAGCTCTGGAATCAGGCGTTGCAAGCTTTGCAGAAATGCCTGCTTGCTGAAAGATCGTACCATTTCCTTCATGCCCTCTTTCATATTTGGCATGGCCATTTTCCAGAAGCCTGGATACGTTAATACCTCCAACAAATCTTTTATATTGATATCTGACTTCGTGTACCCTTCACGTTTAAAGGCCAGTACCGCATTTGGACCCGCGTGAACTTCCCCATTAATCATACGGGTAAAGTGAACGCCGAGAAACGGAAAGTCCGGGTTCGGTACCGGGTAAATTAGATGTTTAACAAGATGCCGTTTCTCTGGGGCAAGCTCATAATATTCGCCACGGAATGGCACAATTTTCATGCCGGTGTGCATGCCGGCCATTTTTGCTACGCGGTCGCTGTGCAGTCCGGCACAGTTAATCAGGAAACGGGCTTTTAGTGTGCCACGGTTCGTTTCAATTGTAACTCCCTGTGCTTCTTCAGCGATGTTCTCCACCTTCGTGCCGAGGCGGATATCACCACCACCTTCCCCGATAATCCTGGCAAAAGTTCTGGAAACACCTTTATAATCAGCAATACCACAGCTCGGTACGCGAAGTGCCCCAAGACCTGCCACATGCGGCTCGATTTCTTTAAGCTCTTCCGGCCCAATTTTTTGCACAGCCAATTCATTCTGTAGGCCGCGCTCATACAGATTATCCATTAATGGAAGCTCTTCTGGTTCCGTCGCGACAATGACTTTACCACATACATCATATGCGATGCCATGCTCTTCGCAGAATTGTACCATGGCCGCGTTGCCTTCCCTTGCAAAACGTGCCTTATAACTACCTGGTTTATAGTAAATACCGGAGTGAATTACACCACTGTTATGACCGGTTTGATGATGAGCCCAATCCTTCTCCTTCTCAATCATGACAATTTTTGCACCCGGGTACCGCTTCGTCAATGCCATTCCGGTTGATAACCCTACAATCCCTCCACCGACTATCGCAAAATCATACATGCTGTCTTCCTCCTCTAATCCAGCTATGGAATATTGTGCTATGATTTTTATTTATATGCCATCTAAGGCAGGTCTTCAAGAGAAGAACCTGCCTAAAATATCCAACTATATGTTATTTTTATTATACTCGAGTGAAGCATCCTCGTTGACGCATCAGTTCACGATGCAACTCTGGGTGCTTCTCGAATGCCGCACGCCCGTGCATCCAGAATGTATTGTTCAGGATTACCAAATCTCCGATCGGAAGCTTCAGCGCGAGAGTCGCCGGAGAGTTTTCCAGAGATTCGGACATTTCTTTCAAATACATCGCTTGCTCAATCGTTTCCGGATATGCGAATTGATCAATGAAGCAAATGCAAGGCTTGTTATTAATATCAAAAAACGTTTCGCGTTGTACGGTTTGCTGTACGTTTTTGCTTGGCGGTGCTTTGTATGTGATTTTGGTCGTAGCAAGCGGATGCTTGCTAAATTTATCCAAGTCCTCCCAATCATCAAGGTGAATCAGACGAGATTCTCCGCCGACCGCATTTTTCTCATCCATTTTCATCATTAGAAGCCAGTCTGTTGGCTCATCAACGAACGTACCGTCGGTATGCAGTGTAAATAAACGATAGGCCTGACGCAAGTATGAATCACTGTTATCCGTATCATTTACTGTAAAGCGGGCATAGAACGTTCCAGTCATTGCATCGAAGTTCGGAATGCCGATAAGGTGCGTCAGTGCCGTCGCAAACTTAACAAATTCTCCTCTATCTTCTGTTTGACCCTGTACACCAATCGTAAAGCCACCAGTTTCGCGCTCGTTTACGATGTTTCGGATGTTCTCCATGAACGATTCGCCGAACAGTTCACGGAACTGATGCGCCAAGATTTGACGGGAATATGGAACGTATTGCAGAGATTGCTCGCTTGCTTCCTTGCAGCTGGCAAAGAATTGTTGGAGCAGTTGGTTGTTCAATTGAATATGGTACATTCTTTTATGCTGCGGATGCGGCATAATTTCATAGCCTGGTTGCTTCGTAATATACTTCATTTCTACTTTTGTTTCCATTGCTGTTGCCATACTTGGTTCCTCCTCCATCTTTCCATTGTTATTTGTTTTGGTTATGAATGAGAAGTCCGACCGGGGTGGTGGCCGGATTCCCCTTGCCCATCATGCAATCCGAGAGACCGTTCGATTCGCTTCCCGCATATAAAACAAAAAGCCAGTTATACTTCCCCCTCAATTTATACAGGGTGGATAGTACAACTGGCTCTTATTTACGAAACGGCTTCGATTGCTCGAAGAGCAGTAAATTAGACAGTTTGAAGTTATACAATTTGTTAGTAACTTAGTAAGAGTCACAGGCAAGCATACACCAGAGTGCGAGAAGGGTAACTTCTCTGCAAGGTTTTGAAGTTTGCTACTGTGTTTATATTCTTATTCTATATCTTCACTAGCATTCTGTCAATAATTTTTTTCACTTTTCTATTTCTGAATATACAGCAAATACTGATTATGCAAATCGCGGAGAGCAGCCACCAGCGCATTCTGGGCTTTACCCTGATAGAAGTCCATAATGCGCCGGCTGAGATCCTCGATTCCATCCTGCAGGCTACAGCCGCGCAGCAACTGGCCGATGAAATCTCGGCCATGATCCGTTGCCAGCGTGCAAGAAGCTTCCAGAATAACATGGTATTTCGCGTCTGCTTCCACAGTAATCGTCAGTGTATCAAATATGCTGCGCGCCGCCATTCCTTGCGGCAGGCGGGCGTGACCCGCAATGAAATACGTCTTACCTGTGAACATTCCTACAACACCACTTTCCAGGAGATTTTTCTTCTCCTGATCATATCCCTCCGTTTTTGACATTGTCAATTTTTTGTCACGGAGTGATGCTGTTACATCCGATCCATATACACCGTCTTAACCTGTGTATAGAATTCGATAGCTGTCTTACCCTGCTCACGGGAACCGGTGCTTGAACTCTTGCAGCCGCCGAACGGCACCTGTGGCTCCGCCCCCGCAGTTTCAGAATTCACGTGTACAATACCGGCTTCGATCTCATCAATAAAGCGTTGAGCAAGCGTTAGATTGTTCGTACAAATCGCTGAACTTAAACCATATTCCGTATCATTAGCCATATCAATCGCTTCTTCATAGTTCTTCACTTTAAACAGCGCAATGACCGGTCCGAAAATCTCTTCCCGCGCAATGCGCGCATCGCGAGACACATTCCCGAATACGGTCGGTTGCACATAAAATCCAGCCGCCAGTGCTTCATCCGCCGGTGCTTCGCCACCGCAAAGAAGAGTCGCTTCTTTCTTACCGGCCTCGATCATTTCCAGTACGCCATCGCGCTGCGCTTTGGATGCTGCCGGACCCATAAATACGTCGCCATCGAGCGGATTTCCTACTTTCAGTTCCTTGGTACGCTCGACAAGTCGGTTACTGAACGCTTCATAGATTCCTTCTTCAACAATAATGCGGCTCGTCGCAGTACATTTCTGCCCTGTGGACCTAAATGCGCCGTTTATGGCAATATCGACTGCTTTTTCCACATCTGCATCCGCCAGTACGATGAGTGGATTTTTGCCTCCCATCTCCAATTGCACTTTTTTGCCTTTAGCTGTCGCCTGCTCTTGGATTTGAAGACCGACCTGATTAGATCCGGTAAACGATATTGCTTTAATATCTGAATTCTCTACAATTTCAGCACCAACCACGGAGCCTCTGCCGAATACGCAGTTCACGACACCTGCCGGAATACCCGCTTCATCGAACGCCTTCATTACATGGTATACGGATTTCGGAGTGATATCGGCAGGTTTAATCACTATCGTATTACCATAGATTAATGCCGGGGCCATTTTCCAAACAGGAATGGCAATCGGGAAGTTCCATGGCGTAATCAGCCCAATAGGACCAACCGGTACGCGTGTAGTATACAGGAACGTCTCCGCATTGGCAGAAGGAATCACATCCCCAAGCGGCTGACGCGCTTCTGCAGCATAATATTCCAGGATGCTGATGGCACGCTGAGTCTCCCCTACACCCTCTGCTAACGTCTTTCCTTCTTCAAGTGTCAGGTCCCTTCCCACTTCCTGCAGGTTCGCTTTCAAAATATCGGCCGCTTTCTGTAAATACGCCGCACGCTGCTGGAACGATAGTTTCTTCCATGCAGGGAACGCTTTTTTCGCCGCGGCCACCGCTTCACGCGCATCTTCAGCCGCACTTACAGGAAATTCGCCCAACACGTCTTCTTGATTGTGTGGATTCCGGTTCAAGGTATATTCGCCATTGGAAGGCTCTTTCCATTGTCCGTTAATATAGTTGTTATAACGCATCGCACTCTCTCCTACCTTTACAATTCGATAAAGTAAAACTTCCATCAGCTTAGGGTTCTTTACCCTCCACTGGTAGTTAGTTGCACGCATCGGGTCTTAGGGGCAGTTATCCTCCACGTAACGTACTTGAAGTAGAGTCTTACTGCCCATTGGACCAGGATAATAATATATCGTTTTTATGCACGCTTTTTACTTACTTCCTCATTCCAATCCCGCACATTAGCTGCAAACGGTTTCTTAGGAAGTTTAAAGAAGAAGTATGCACCAATTAACCACCAGCCGCCGAAAATAATCCATTCGTACGGCCAGACAAGAGCCGCAGGCATGCCCGGCAGATACAGTACTGCCAGAAACGCACTCGATATAAACGCGGCGTATCCAATCCAAGCGGATTTCCCTGCACGGAATGGCCTGTCCATCTTCGGCTCCCGTTTTCTCAGAATGATGAACGACAAGGAAACGAGCATATATGTCATCATGATCGTCAATCCACCGGCATCTACTAACCACACGAGCGTTTTACGTCCAAATAGCGGAGCGATCGTGGATAAGACACCGATTAGCAGGATAGCATTGGTAGGCGTTTTATATTTGGGATGCAAGTGTCCTAGCGCCCGTGGAAGCATACCCGTTTGTGCCATAACATACAGAATACGGCTGCCGCCAACGAAGAATGCATTCCAACTTGTTAAAATACCGCCAATACCGGCAATAATCAGTAATTTACCACCCCACGGCGTTCCCATTACAGCCGCCAGCGCATCCGCGGTTGGTAGGGCGGATTTCGCGATGTCCTCTAAGCTGAGTGAATGTCCTACTGCATACGCAATACCAACATACCAGGTGACAGCCATAATAACAGATGTAATAAGGACTTTTCCTATTTGTTTGAATGGTAGATTAATCTCTGCGGCCGTCTGCGGAATGACGTCGAAACCGACAAACATGAATGGTGTCATAATCAAGACGGCAAACAAACCTGCGGCTCCGCCTACAAACATCGGCGATACATTCTGCGGACTATCCGTAATCGGGCTGCCTACGATAAGAACTAAACCGATAACTGTCAGCATAACTGTACATACAATTTGGAAAATGGCAGCCTGTTTCAATCCACGGTAATTAATGATTGTTACGATAATCGAACCGATAACTCCGATACCAGCCCAGGAAGCGTATACATCCCACCCCGCAATATTCCACAAATATCCAACCTGGTAATTCGGAAACAAGTACTCAACAACTGTCGGAAGCGCCACCGCTTCAAACGCAACGACCGATACATAACCAAGCGCTATCGCCCAGGAGGCGATAAAGGCCCAGCGGTATCCCATCGCACGCTGCAAAAACACGTTGACCCCACCGGTTTCCGGCATGGCCGAGGTCAGCTCCGAATATACCAATCCGACAAATACAACCATAATCCCGCCGCCTATGAATGCAAGCACAGAACCCATCGTCCCTGCCTGACGAATCCAGTCACCGGCCAGTACAACCCAGCCCCAGCCGATCATGGCGCCGAATGCGAGTGCAAGAACGTCAAATCTTGATAATACTTTATCTAGCTGTTGCTGTTCTTTTTTCATGTTTAACCCCTTTTCTTTCTACATATTGTATAGGGTCTCCAGCGGAACATAGCATCCGCCGGAGAAATTCATCACCTTCTGTTTCTCATTACGATTTTCTATGGCTTATCCGTTATTTCGAAACACTCGCAATCGCCTGCTCAAGAATGTTCAACCCTTTATCCAGCTGCTCATCTGTAATAACAAGCGGCGGTAAGAAACGAAGTACATTGCTGAAAAGGCCTGCACTCAGACCGATCAGTCCATTGCTCCAGCACTCGCTAACCACTTTTGAGGTTGCGTCTTTTGCAGGTACCTTCGTTACGCGATCAGTAACCAATTCCATAGCGACCATTGCACCTAGCCCGCGTACGTCTCCAATAATGTCGTATTTTTCTTGCCAGCTGCGGAACGCATCCAGCATGCGTGTACCAATGACCTGAGCACGCTCCGTCAAGTTCTCTTCTTCGATAACATCGAGCACAGCCAGACCAGCGGCGCACGCTACCGGACTTCCTGAGAACGTACCGCCAAGCTGTCCCGGTCCTGGTACATCCATTAATTCAGCACGACCAGTAATGGCACTTAGTGGCATACCAGCGGCAATGGATTTAGACAATGTCGTAATATCAGCGGCTACGCCAAAGTTTTCCATCGCAAACAACTTTCCTGTGCGGGCAAATCCGGTTTGAATCTCATCGGCAATCATAATGATGCCGTACTTGTCGCAGATACGGCGTACGCCCTGCACAAATCCGGCTGAAGGTACGATGAAACCGCCTTCGCCCTGTACCGGCTCCATAATGATGGCAGCTATATTATCCGGAGCCACTTCTCCGAGGAAGAATTGTTCAAAATGGTCTAAAATTTGCTCGTCCAGTTCTTCCGGCAGCATGCCTTGCGGTGCACGGTAATAATAAGGATAAGGCAATTTATATGTTTCCGGTGCAAACGGACCGAAGCCATGTTTGTACGGATTTACTTTGCTTGTTAAGGACATAGTCATCAGCGTACGGCCATGATATGCGCGTTCGAAAGATACGACAGCACTACGACCAGTTGCTTTACGTGCAATCTTCACGGCATTCTCTACCGCTTCCGCTCCACTGTTCGCAAACATTGTTTTCTTTTTAAAATCGCCCGGCGTTTTCTCGTTTAACTTCTCTGCAAGCTCAATATAGCTTTCATACGGCATCACATGAAAGCAGCTATGAATCGAAGAAGCAGCCTGCTCTTGTATTGCCTTCACCACTTTTGGATGGCAGTGGCCGATGTTTTGCATGCCAATACCGCCAGCGAAGTCAATAATTTCATTACCGTCAACGTCGGTAACGATAGCACCTTGTGCGGATTGGATATATAGCGGAGTCACATGATACGGCCCTACTGCTACTGCATCCTGACGGCGTGCGTGAAGCTCCACTGATTTTTGACCTGGCATCATTTTTGTATTCGTTGTCATATGCTCTCTCCCTTTCCTGTTCCTAAATATTTGTTCAGTTTGCGAACTACCGTAGACTGATTGACCTTCAGCACCTCGGCGCAGCGATACGTGTTCTCATACTTCTCATATGCCATGGAGAGGAGTTGCTTTTCCACTTCTTCCACCGCCTGTTTCAGGGGACATAGCCCCTTCACTTTCACTACAGGCGCTACACGGTATTCGTCTCCGTCTTTGACAATGCCCACGGGGAGGTGATGAGGCAGAACCTGGTTTCCCTCGCTCGTCACGATAAGACGCTCTACCATATTCTCCAACTCTCGTACATTGCCGGGCCAATCATATGCGGTTAATAATTCGATCGCGTCCTCGTGGAAACTCTTTACAAGTCCGTATTTTTTGGCAAAACGGGCTGCAAAATGCTGAATAAGAGCCGGAATCTCTTCTTGGCGCCGTCTGAGCGGAGGTACGGAAATCGGAATGACGTGCAGCCGATAGAATAAATCCTCCCGAAAGCGTCCTTCCATAATTCGTTTTCGCAAATCCTGGTTTGTCGCTGCAATAATTCTCGTATTTACGGTCATTAACTGATTGCCACCCAATCTGCGGAACGTATTGTCCTGCAGGAATTGCAAGAGCTTTACCTGTACATTGATCGGCACTTCTCCGATTTCATCAAGAAATACTGTACCTCCGTCCGCGATTTCAAGCACACCTTTCTTTGCAGTGTTCGCTCCTGTAAACGCTCCCTTCTCATAACCGAACAATTCCGATTCAATAAGCGTTTCAGGAAGAGCTCCGCAATTAATGTGCACGAAGTTCTTATCGTGGCGATGGCTGCTGCGATGCACGCGTTGGGCAATCATGCCTTTCCCGACACCGGATTCCCCGATAATAAGGATGGTAGAATCCACATGTGCCATTCGCTCGGCCAATTGGTAAATCTGCTGCATCTCAGGGGACAGTACAACCATATCCGGCTGTGTCTCCTCTTTGTTCTGCTTTAGCTTCTCAAGCTCTATCCGGTATGCATCCAGCAAGCTTTCCGTCGTTTCCAACCGCTGGCGGAGCAATTCTACCTCTTCATACTCGCGCGAATTAAAAATAATGCGGTGAATGCTGCCGTCCGGATTACATACCGGATTACCGATGACATACAGCTTCTTTCCGTTGGCAGTTACTTGTATGCCCGATACCTTGGTCCGCCTCTCGATGATTTCTGGCGTCAAACTTGGCGTAAATCCGCCGAGTTCTGCAAGATCCGTCGTCTTCATCCCGAGGAGTTCTTCCACTGTTTTCCCGTATAGCTGCTCGCTTTTTGGACCAGCGCGCAGAATCCGCCCTTCGCCGTCCGTAACCAGAATTTCGTCAAACGACGTGTCAAAAATATTCTCCAGCTCAAAATACTGCTCATCCCGCCGCAAAACAAGAAAATCCGCTGTATGAATACCACCTTCGATATACCGCTTCCATTCCCCACGCAGGGAAAAAGAAGGTGTTCTAATCTGCGTCTCCCAGTACTCTTGTCCAATGCGAAGGAACGATTCATACGAAGAAAAAATAAGAGGCAGGACATCAGAGAGGTGCTTCCGTATGATATCGCTTTCTTTAAACAAAAACCAATTTTCTAGCTCGCCCTGCCAACCTGTTACATACCCTTCTGGTGACAGAACAAGCATGCCATATGGCATCTGGTTCCACAGCTTAGTAAAATCAGGTACTGTATATGAGTCCAACGTCTTCACCCTCTTCTTCGCCTCCTTCCTCTTTTTCCTTCGCCCTAATTACATAGCAAGTACTATGCCAAAATTAAAAACTTTATTTATAAGGAATAATCAGAACAGGAGGAGAGTATTTAATGCAAATGTGCATCCACCACATATTCTAATATACTGAAAAATGATAATCCATATATTATTTTAAACATTTTTACCCACGAATGCATTTCAGCATCAATTTAATGCAATTTAACATTAAAATATGACAAAATATCGAATAATCCTGAAAAGAATGTCAAATTAACATAAAGGTTTTAAATTTTTTTACATAAAGGGGGTTGATTATCTAGTACCATCCAAAATGGATAGCCACCACCCCGCGCCCCAAACGAATAAGCGGTAGCGTAGAGGGGAGAGGTTCATCAGAGAAAACTTTGATGGTAGAATAGAAAGAAAACAGAAAGGATGAACACGATGTCACACGATCCGAATTGCATTTTCTGCAAAATTATAAAAGGGGAAATTCCTTCATCCAAAGTCTACGAGAATGAACACGTATTAGCTTTTCTTGATATTAGCCAGGTAACCAAAGGACATACGCTGGTCATACCGAAAATCCATCAGCAGGATATTTTTGAACTTACACCCGAGACAGCATCCAATCTATTCGCCTGCGTACCGAAAATAGCTAACGCTATCAAAAAGCAATTCAACGTAGATGGCGTGAATCTACTGAATAACAGTGGCAAAGTAGCTGGTCAAACCGTATTCCACTATCACCTGCATATTTTACCGCGCTACGGCAGGGAAGACGGCTTCCATCCGACATTCGTGGAACATAACGACCAGTATACACCAAACGATTTGCAGCAAATCGCCTCACACATCGCCGCAGGTATTGAATCATAAAATATAGCTGGACAAACACAAAAAGGCGAAGCCAACAATCGGCTTCGCCCTTCTTCATGAAATTCCTTATACGGAACGGCTTAACACCCGTGGAAATACACGGTCATTTTTAATTAAATCCTCGTATGTTTCTCTCTCCACCGCCACTTCAGCACGTCCTTCTTTGACGAATACAACTGCCGGACGGCGAATTCGATTATAATTATTAGCCATCGAATAGCCGTATGCGCCTGTGCAGGAAACACCAAGAATATCACCAGGGTTTGCTTTCGGCAGTACATAATCCCAGATAAGCATGTCTCCGGACTCACAGCATTTTCCTGCAATCGATACCATGTCAACCGCTTCTTCTCCGGCACGATTAGCAAGCACCGCTTCATACTTTGCCTGGTACAAAGCCGGTCGAATATTATCAGACATCCCTCCGTCAACCGCCACATATTTGCGGATACCGGGAATATCTTTTACAGAACCGACCGTATAGAGCGTCGTACCCGCATCGCCGACAATGCTTCTCCCCGGTTCAATCCAGATTTCAGGCAACGGATACGATGTAATGGCAAACTGACGGCGTACTTCCTCAGTAATTACCTTTACATATTCGCCTACCGGCAACGGATCATCTTCTTCCGTATAACGGATACCAAAGCCACCGCCCAGATTCAACACTTCCACTTCATATTTCGTCTCAGCACGTACCTGTTCAAGGAAAGCGCCCAGTACTTCAACCGCACCAACAAACCCAGTCGTGTCGAAAATTTGCGAACCAATATGAGAATGAATGCCCAGCAGTTTGTAGAACGGTTTATTCAACGCTACTTTGACCGCTTGCAGCGCCTGACCGCTAGCAACGCCGAATCCGAATTTGGAATCATCCTGACCGGTGGAAATATAGTCGTGCGTATGCGCTTCAATTCCCGGAGTTAAACGCAGCAGAATCGGTACGATTCTATCTTTTTTCTGTGCCAAATCATGCAGCAGTTCCAATTCGAAAAAGTTATCTACAACAAAACAGCCGATTCCGGCGTCAAGCGCCATTTCCAATTCTTCTTCGGTCTTGTTATTGCCATGAAAGTGGATACGCTCTGCAGGAAAGCCTGCTTTCAGTGCCGTATAAAGTTCGCCTGCTGAGACGACATCAAGCGACATCTGCTCTTCCATTACCAACTGACACATTGCCATACACATGAATGCCTTGCTTGCGTATGCGACCTGAAAACGAAATCCACTCGCTTCAAACGCCTTTACATATGCCCGGCATTTCTCACGTATCAGCTCTTCATCATATACGTACAGCGGCGTTTGGTATGCATGTACCAAATCAGTTGTATCGCATCCGCCAATCTCCAAGTGGCCTTTTTCATTTACTCTGCTCGTTCCGTGTAAAAACA
Source organism: Aneurinibacillus migulanus (assembly GCF_001274715.1). Taxonomy (GTDB): domain Bacteria; phylum Bacillota; class Bacilli; order Aneurinibacillales; family Aneurinibacillaceae; genus Aneurinibacillus; species Aneurinibacillus migulanus. The sequence continues at coordinate 4,681,247 of NZ_LGUG01000004.1, forward strand.
CTCCGCTTCCCCCTCATTGCTACCCTATATACATACAATTTGGCATATCGACATCCATTATTTATATACAAGCGATACTAACTAATCTGTTTTGATACATTGATATGCTTTCATGGTATAAAGAACCGTGAAAGAATGTCGATTTATCAAGACAGATGTACATATAAATATCTTATACAGTACCACACCTTACAAAAAGATGACAACTACGCATTTTAGCTATTTTTCCAATTTCGTGAATTTTTTAAGGAATAACCGTTTTTACTTAAAATAAACCGCACCGCTGCCATTGTGACAGGACAGCCAACACACGTTTCATCCCTTCCTTTCATTTTTCCGATGTCGCCAATGCCCACAATGACGGGAATATGCAGCATGTTTAACACATCTACTGTGTCTCCTATAATATATGCCTCGCTACCAGCCTCCACGAACCCATTTTTATTGACTGGCCGGTTGACTTTACGTCCGTAACGGTCGATGCATACGTCTACCTTTACTCCAAGCGCCCCTCTTGTCCTGGATGCTACCGCAATGGCTCCCAACACATGAATATCTGGATGTGTGGCAACATAGTATAACGCTTCTTCTCCTTTGCCCATCTGTGTATCGCCGTTATCATCGAACATGACGAGAACAGGATCATGCTGTGCCTTCTTAATCAGTGAAACAATTCGTTCTCCTGTTAGCGGAGTGGGATTGCCGGATGAGCGAGAGATGCAGCGTCCCCCGATACGGCGTGCCACTTCCTCTACCGTACCGCGTGCTGCCGCATCCCCGTCCGTAATCATAATAATGTTGCGCTTTAGCCGTTTTTCGTTTTCCATGGATTATCCCTTCGGTCTAAAAATAAGTGAAGCGAAAAAACTAAAAGCAATCGCGGCTGAAATCCCCGCACTTGGTACCTCGAAAATGCCAGTAATCAACCCGATTAATCCGTTCTGCTCCGCCTCCTGCCATGCGCCGTGGTATAAGGCATGTCCAAAGCTTGTAATCGGTACGGTGGCACCTGCACCGGCGAAATCAATGAGCGGGTCATACAGCCCAAGCCCATCTAGTACCGCACCGCTCGCCACGAGAATGCTCATCACGTGTGCGGGCGTTAACTTTACAAAATCGAGCAATATTTGACCAATAACACAGATGGCACCGCCCACGAGAAAAGCAATCGCCACTTGTCCCATTCTTTATTCCTCCTCCGCTTCCAGCGCCACTGCATGCGCAATACAAGGAATACTTTCTCCCTGCTGATAGCTGACCGGACTGAAAAGTGCTCCGGTTGCACAAATAAGCGCACGTCTAACACTACCGTCCCTTAAACGATTCATAATATAACTGTAAGTGACTACGGCGCTTGATGCACAGCCGCTGCCCCCTGAGAACACTTGTTGGTCCGGACTGTAAATCATCAACCCGCAATCGTTATACATTGGCGTCATATCAAACGATAAATCTCTCATTTCGTCTTTTAGGATTGCATATCCCACTTTGCCCAAATCACCCGTTACAATCATGTCATAATCAGAAGGCAACCGATCCGTGTCGCGAAAATGTGTGGACAGCGTATCGGCCGCAGCCGGTGCCATTGCGCTGCCCATATCAAAAGGATCTTTAATACCCATGTCAACTACTTTGCCAATGGTGGCATGGGTGATACGTGGGCCCGAACCCCCGCGTCCGACGACCGCCGCCCCCGCGCCGGTCACCGTCCAATGAGCGTAATCCGGTTTCTGTCCCCCATATTCCGTTGGGTAACGGAATTGTTTTTCTGCAGTGCAATTATGACTGCTACAGGTGGCTACTACATAAGAAGCATAGCCCGCATCAACGAGAGCCGAGCCAACCGAAAGTGTCTCCATTGATGTAGAACAGGCTCCATACATACCAAGAAGTGGAATGTTAAGTTGACTGGCTGTGAAGTTGGAGGAAATTGTCTGATTCAACAAATCACCGGCAAGTACGATATCGATTTCACCTTCCAGCAGGTTACTTTTCTTCATGGCCGTTTGTACAGCCTGACACATCATGTACCGTTCCGCTTTCTCCCAGGAGGCCTGTCCAGCGTACATATCCGGATAAATGTGATCGAATTCAGCACCCAGCGGACCTTCTCCTTCGAGAGGACCGACCGCCACTGCGCTCCCTTGGACACGAATATCATTTGCGAACTTCCATGTTTGACGACCGCATTGATGCTGCGCTTTCATCCCGTTCCCTCCTTTACACCTTAATAATCAGCCACTTAATCAACGAGACAACCAGCGCTGCAACCACTCCATATACGATGACACCACCCGCCAGCTTAAACATATTGCCTCCTACACCAAGCACCAATCCTTCCGCCCGGTGTTCGATAGCTGCAGATGACATTGAATTCGCAAATCCCGTAACCGGTACGGCTGAACCTGCTCCAGCAAACTGCCCCAGCTTATCGTAGACGCCAAGACCTGTGAACAGCACCGCAATAAAAATAAGCGTAGCTACTGTCGGGTCACCTGCTGTTTCTTTTGTAAAGCCGAAAACACGGATATAAAAATTAGATACAAGTTGTCCAAAAGCACAAATAGCGCCACCAACAAGAAATGCCTTGACAATATTTATCAAATATGGCGGCTTCGGCTTGTATCTGGCTGCGCGCTCACTATACTCTTTTTGCGCTTTAGCAAGTCGGCTCTGTTTTCGCGTATTAACGGAAGAAGCCATAAACATTTCTCCCCCTTCACTTTATTTAATAAAAACCAGCCAATGAAATAAGGAGCCAACGATTTTACCGAGTGCCAATGCCATAATGAAAGCCTGAAGATACTCGTCCACTTGTATCCGCTTAGCAAGAATCGGAATCACATTTAGCACCTCGGTTAGTGCTGCCGCAAGAAATCCGACGAAAATCCCCATGAATATTCCAATAAAGCTAAGTACGATAGACGGTAAATACAGCGGGTATGAAAAAAAATCGAACACCATAAAAGCTAAAACGCCAAGAATGACCGACCATTGGTAATGAAGTAAATATTTTTCGGTTTTTGTAATTTGAACAAACCTCGGGATCAAATCGAGTACAGTAATAAGCGCTACAATGCCTCCCCCCACGATAACCCCTCCGCTTAAGCCGATCAGCGCGAGAAGCAATTGCATCATCATTTCTTTTTCGCTCCATCCGCCTCATTTGCCAGCACATAGTCGTCCACGTTTTGCTGATAAAGAAACATCTCAAGCTCCAGCGGACTGGGTTCTTCATTAAATCGTTTACGGAACAAGTGATTGAAAAATAAAATCATGCCTGCACCAACACCGAACGAGTATGGGATTTGAATGATTAACGGATGCGGATTTTTCTCTCCTGTAACCAATTCATATATCCGCTCATGTACTTCAGGCATACTAACATCCGTGTGAAAGTTCATAATGGCAAGGCCAGAGCCGATAAATAATACAATCCAGACGAACAGTACGAGCAGCATGCTGATTTTCTTCCGGGGTGCCAGTACTTCGATAATCATATGTTCGGCTCCAATGTTGTGAACGAGAAGTTCAGGATGCGTCTGCTGCAAAGCTTCAATTACCTGGATGATATCGACGACATAGCGATTGCCGTCCTCTGGACGAAGCGTATGCAGTACAGTATCCTGAATGGCTGTTTCAGAAGGACTGTTCGTAACCAATTCGGCTACATGCCGAATACGCACCGTCTCACCCGGGTGTGTTTGAATTTTTCCTTTCAGTTTCACATATGCGTGGGTTGGGTCAGCCATACGCCATCCCTCCTTACACCTCCTATTATCCCTCCATCATAAAAGCAGTATGCAAGACGGTCATACAAGCGAAAAAATGCGGTCAAATAAAAAAAGCAGACCGAAAGTTACCTCTCGATCTGCTCTTTCATTAGCTTCAGGATTTTCTTTTCGAGCCGCGATACCTGGACCTGCGAGATGCCGAGGCGCTCGGCGACTTCAGATTGAGTCTGGTCTTTGTAGTATCGCAAATATACGATAAGTTGCTCGCGCTCAGACAGCTTGCCGATCGCCTCTTTTAGCGCAATTTTGTCGAACCATTTATCATCGTCCTTATCCGCAATCTGATCCATCAAGGTAATCGGATCTCCATCATTCTCAAAGACAGTCTCATGAATGGATGATGGGGCGCGGTTCGCCTCCTGGGCGTAGATGACTTCTTCCGGAGTAATTCCGAGCGCTTCCGCCACCTCTTTTACCGTTGGCAACCGTCCCAATTCCTTGGAGAGTTCATCCTTTACCCTCCGTACTTTATGGGCGATTTCTTTGAGCGAACGGCTCACTTTTACCGTTCCATCATCGCGCAGAAAGCGTTGGATTTCTCCAATAATCATTGGCACGGCGTAGGTAGAAAACTTGACATCGAAGCTCAAATCAAATTTATCAATTGCTTTGAGCAATCCGATGCAGCCGATTTGAAATAAATCGTCCGCCTCATACCCTCGGTTCAAAAAACGCTGTACAACCGACCATACCAGACGAATGTTGCTGTTCACCAATGTATCTCGTGCTGTCGTATCTCCCGCCTGACTTTTGGCAAGCAATTCCTTTACTTCCTTATTGGATAGGTAAGCATGATTGGCATTCCTTACATTGGTCTCCATCGGCATGTCCCCTAATTACATAACGCTTCATTCTTAGTCAGCTTTTTGACGAGCCGGATTCTTGTTCCCCGACCGATTTCCGTTTCTACTTCCATTGTGTCCATAAAGTTCTCCATAATCGTAAAGCCCATACCGGAACGCTCTAATTCCGGTTTTGTCGTAAAGAGTGGTTGTCTCGCTTCCTCAAGGTCAGCGATACCGATGCCGTGATCCTCTACAGCAATCTCAATACTGGCGGCAGTATACATCGTTTCGATGACGACCGTGCCGGTCTCATCCCCTTCATACCCATGAATAATCGCGTTGGTAACCGCTTCCGAGACAACCGTCTTAATCTCCTCCACCTCTTCGAGCGTTATATCGAGACGGGATAGAAAAGAAGCGACCGCAATACGAGCAAAACCTTCATTTTCACTGCGGGCGGCAAATTCCAAGCGCATAAAATTGTTGTCAGTTTTCGGCTTCACTTACGCCACCCCCAATACAAGGAGTGCTTCCTGTTCGGACTCCTTGATTTTCAGAATCTTGAACATTCCGGATAACTCGAACAAGCGATAGATGACAGGATTTATGGAGCAGACGACCATATCACCGCCACGTGCCGCAATCTGCTTATACCTGCCTAGAATCACTCCCAAGCCGGAACTATCCATAAAATGCAGATTCGCCATGCTCAATAAAATGTGCTGCACCTGTTCCTCTACCAAATGCTTTTCCATTTCAGTACGCAACATGTCTGCCGTGTGATGGTCCAGTTCGCCTTCCAGCCTTACAATCAATACACCGTTCACCGTTTCGATATCTACTCGTAAACTCACGCAGGGCCACTCCTTCGCTTCGTGATACAGGAAGATTCTACAATACCTTCTGCGATTCCTGCCCTCCGACAAAACTAGAAAAAAACCGGGAAAATGTGGCACATTTCTCCTTTTCCCGATTTTTTATCAAATTTAGCCACCGAACATTTTACGTGTCGAACGCTTAAACAGCTCCCACCATCCAGCTTTTTCCACACTGTTCGCAGCGACTAAATCGACGGTGCTCACCGTTTTCCCATCTTTTTTAATCAGCACCTCGCCAATTTTAACACCCTTCGTAACCGGCGCTTTCAAGTCGGCCTTCAAGTTGATTTCCTTTTGATACTGTTCGGCTTTTTCGCCTTTTTTCACCAGCATGCTGAAACGGTATGGTACCACAATGTCAACCGTTTCCTGTTTGCCTTTTTCGACCGGTACAGTCTTTATAATCTGATTCTCTTTATAAAGCGGCTGACTATCATACTGATTGAATGCATAATCCATCATTGAGGCAACTTCCTGATTTCTGATTTTTGAACTCGGAGCGCCCATTACTACGGCGATAACACGCATATTTCCGCGTTTAGCAGTCGCGGTTAAACAATACTTTGCTTCCGTCGTATATCCTGTTTTCAAACCGTCAGCCCCGGCATAGAAGCGAACCAAACGATTCGTATTGACCAACCAGAACGGCTTGTTCGAGTTTTTACGCAAATAATCCTGATATAGGCCTGTATATTTAGTAATCGACTCATGCTTCAGCAGTTCACGCGACATCAACGCAATATCGTGCGCCGAGGATACATGTCCCGATACCGGTAAACCATTCGTGTTCATGAATGTCGTATCGTCCATTCCTAATTGTTTGGCTCGCGCGTTCATTTTATCAATGAATGCCTTTTCCGTCCCAGCTATATGTTCTGCCATCGCCACAGAAGCATCGTTTCCAGAGGCAAGTGCGATACCTTTCAGCATTTCATCAACAGACATCTCTTCACCCGGCTCCAGAAAAATCTGCGATCCTCCCATAGAAGCAGCATATTCGCTTGTTCTCACTTTATCTGTAAGCTTAATTTCACCCTTATCCAGCGCTTCCATGATAAGAAGCATGGTCATGACTTTGGTGATACTGGCGGGTGGCAACGCTTTATGTCCATTTTTCTCATATAAAATTGCACCTGTATCCCGATCGATTAAAACAGCCGATACAGCATTTGGAGCAAGATCCGCATCCCCTTGCTGTTCCTGCTTCTGATCGGCGGCCGGCTTCGCTTTTTCCTGGGCAGAGGCAAGTCCGCCCAGGGACGGTATCATCAAGGATAAGCATAGCAGTACAATAGGCAACTTCTTCATTCACAGGTCCCTCCAAATCAAGATAGTACCTATTGTCGCCACAATGTCTGGAATTATATACCTATGAACAAAAATATAGCTATTTCAACCGGGTACACACACATGACATGCAAACATTTACTTTGTATCTCAATTTGTGTAAAGTTTAGTTATAACATTTTAAATTTTGTACTGATTCAGTAAGAAATCCGGAATACAATTTTGCAAAAACAGGGGGAATGACACGCTTATGAGTTATGAGATAGAAGTTACATTAGCGGAAAGCAGAAAGGCGAAACCGAATGTAAACGAATTGGCTTTTGGAACTTGCTTTACGGATCATATGTTTATGATGGATTATACGCCGGAAACAGGATGGCATCATCCGAGAATCGTGCCGTACGCACCGATATCACTCGATCCCGCTGCTGTTGTCTTCCACTATGGACAAGCTGTATTCGAAGGCATGAAAGCCTATCGGACAAAAGAAGATAAAATTCTCCTGTTCCGACCGGAAAAAAATATGGAGCGGCTTAATCTATCCAACGAAAGACTAAGTATTCCGCCCGTTAACGAAACATTTCTTGTCGAAGCCATCAAAAAATTAGTCAGCATAGAAAAAGAGTGGGTACCAGCAGATGAAGGAACCTCTCTATATATTCGACCGTTCATTATTGCGACGGAACCGTATCTAGGCGTCCGTCCTGCTCGTACGTACACATTCATCGTCATTCTTTCACCAGTTGGTGCCTATTATGCGGAAGGTATTAACCCTGTCAGCATTTATGTGGAGAATAACTATGTCCGCGCGGTAAAAGGCGGGACCGGACATACGAAAACATCAGGTAACTATGCAGCAAGCTTTAAAGCGCAGGAAGAAGCACAGAAGCACGGTTGTGCCCAAGTACTGTGGCTCGATGGTGTCGAGAAAGCATACATAGAAGAAGTGGGCAGCATGAACGTATTTTTTAAGGTGAACGGCGAAGTATGGACACCCGCGCTGAATGGAAGCATCCTGGCCGGGGTAACGAGGGACTCTGTTATTCAATTACTGAAAGAATGGAACATTCCCGTTAAGGAAAAAAGAATTTCAATAGAGGAACTATACGCCGCATATACTGATGGTACACTTGAGGAAGCTTTCGGCACCGGAACTGCGGCAGTGATCTCTCCAATCGGCAGTTTGAAATGGAACGACAAAAATCTAGTTATTAATGGTGGCGAATCAGGCTCGTTATCTATGAAAATCTACGATACGATCTGCGGCATTCAAACCGGGGAAAAAGAAGACCCGTTCGGCTGGACCGTAGAAGCAGAATAATAAGAAAAACTCGCGGGAGTTGTCGGTCTTTTTCGCCTGCCATACCACGCGCTCCATAGGAAAAAGCAACGTTTGGCACACACTTCGCGAGTTTTTCAAGTGATACAACCGTCAGAAGAAACGATATGTCGCTTTTTTATCCATTAAATAAAGAAAAGCAGAGGGCAACGATGCCACTCTGCTTTTCTCTTGCTATGCTTTTCTGACATCCGTTCCCATAACGTCTTTATTATAAAGGTGGCAGGCAACAAAGTGATCAGGTTTTACCTCCTGCCAGACCGGATCGATTTTCGCACATGACTCCATGGCATACGGACAGCGCGTCCGGAAATGGCAGCCGCTCGGCGGATTCATCGGACTCGGTACATCGCCTTTCAGTACGATACGCTGACGTTTCCTCTCCACTTCCGGGTCTGGAATCGGAATCGCGGAAAGAAGCGCCTCCGTATAAGGGTGAAGCGGATTCGTATACAAGTCCTCGCTTCCAGAAAGCTCTGCGATTTTACCCAGGTACATCACCGCCACCCGGTCGCTAATATGTTTTACCATCGATAAATCATGGGCGATAAACAAATACGTCAGCCCCATCTTATTCTGCAGGTCACTCAATAGATTTACCACTTGTGCTTGGATGGATACGTCCAGCGCGGAAATCGGTTCATCGCACACAATGAATTTCGGCTCGACCGCCAGCGCACGCGCAATACCAATCCGCTGCCGTTGGCCCCCGGAAAACTCATGCGGAAATCGGTTGATATGCTCCGCCTTCAGGCCGACGAGCGTAAGCAATTCCTGAATACGTGCTTTGCGCTCTGTACCGCTTGCCAGCTTGTGTAGATCAATCGCCTCTCCGATAATTTCTCCGATTGTCATCCTTGGATTCAGCGAAGCGTAAGGGTCCTGGAAAATCATCTGCATGTCACGGCGAAGCTTCTTCAATTCACGTGTACTCGCCTTGTGTACATCTTTACCTTCAAACAATACTTCACCCTCAGTCGCATCATACAGACGAAGAATCGTACGACCCATCGTCGACTTTCCACAACCGGATTCACCTACTACGCCAAGCGTTTCGCCTGCTTTGATGTCGAACGTTACATCGCTCACAGCTTTCACTGTCCCACCGCTAGCATGGAAGTATTTTTTCAGATTGCGTACCTGAAGCAGTGTGCCTTGTTTCTTGTTTTTTTGTACCGCAATCTCTCTTACTATCGATTTCATTGTGCGAACTCCTCCTTCCGGTTGCTTGCCAGCGGATGGTGCAGCCAACAGGCCGCCTGATGATTCCCTCCCATTTCTTCAAGTACCGGCTTGTGGTTACGGCACACTTCCATCGCGTATTCACAGCGGGCGAAGAACGGACAACCAGCAGGCGGATGCAGCAAGTCTGGAGGGGTACCAATAATCGGTGCAAGCGGCTCGTTTCTCTTCATATCAAGCCGCGGAACTGATTTAAGAAGCCCTTTGGTATACGGATGCTGTGGCTGATAGAAGATTTGATCCACTGTACCCGTTTCTGCTACTTCGCCAGCGTACATAACGACGACGCGATCGCACATATCAGCCACAACGCCAAGATCGTGCGTAATGATGATAATCGACGTCCCTGTTTTCTCCTGCAGTTCTTTCATCAATTCGAGAATTTGCGCCTGAATTGTTACATCCAGTGCCGTCGTTGGTTCATCGGCGATTAATAGTTTCGGACGGCAGGCGAGCGCAATCGCTATCATGGCGCGCTGGCGCATTCCACCTGAGAACTCGTGCGGATACTGGTTAGCCCGCTTATCCGGTTGTGGAATTCCTACCATTTTAAGCAGCTCAATCGCCTGTTTATGTGCCTCACCAGCAGACATTCCCTGATGCTTTATGAGACTTTCCGTAATCTGCCGACCGGTTTTCATTGTCGGATTAAGCGACGTCATCGGATCCTGAAAAATCATTCCGATATCGTTTCCTCTGATTTTCTGCATCTCTTTTTCACTTTTTTTCAATAAATCCTGACCGCTAAAAAGGATGCTGCCCTGCTTATATTGCGTAGGCGGCTGTGGCAATAGCTTCATAATGGACTGGGCGGTGACACTTTTACCGCAACCGGATTCGCCCACAATTCCTACTGTTTCGCCTTTTTTCACCTCGAAGTTTACGCCCCGCACGGCTTTAACCTCACCCGCGTACGTATGAAACGAGATGTGCAAGTCGCGTACTTCCAATATATTTTCCATAGGTTGTTCACCCTTTGCTTTTCAGGTTATTTGCGCATTCTCGGGTCGAGCGCATCGCGCATACCGTCGCCCAGTACATTGAAGGCGAACATCGTAAGTGAGATAAAGAAGCCCGGAATGAACAATTGATACACATTTCCAATCAGCAAACTTACCAGCGCATCGTTCGCCATCGTTCCCCAGCTCGCACGCGGTGCCGGAATACCCAGCCCGAGAAAGCTCAGTGTCGCTTCCGCGAAAATCGCAGTCGGAACAGTCAGCGTGACATTTACAAGAATAGGTCCCATTGTATTCGGGATGATATGCTTCATCAGAATCCATTTCGTATCAGCGCCAAGCGCAGTTGCCGCATGTACATATTCCTGCTCCTTCAATTGCAGGACCTGACCGCGTACAAGACGAGCCATTGGAATCCAGCCTGTTATCGTCATCGCGATAATAATGGTCAGCAGGCCCGGTCCCATGACGACCATCAGCAGAATAACCATCAATAAATAAGGAATACCGTACAATACCTCGGCGATGCGCATCATAATATTATCTACGCGGCCGCCTTTCAAACCGGAAATACCGCCGTATATAACGCCAACCACAAAATCAATGAATGCAGCCGCTACCCCGATGAACAGAGAGATGCGAGCACCAAACCAAATTCTCGTAAACATATCGCGACCCGAAGAATCGGTACCGAACCAGTGTTCTGCGCTCGGCTGCAGATTTTTGGCTGTAAAGTCTTGCTTATAGTACGTATAACCGCTAATCATCGGACCGATAATCGCCATCAGAACAAGCAAGATAATGACAACAAGGCCCACCATAGCCAATTTATTCATTCGTAAACGCCGCCACACATCCGCCCAGTAGGAGATGCTAGGACGCCCGATTGTTTCCGCATCTTTAAAGTTGTCCGTTACAGGACGGAACATATCGGTACTCAGACGAGTTTCAGGCTGCATTACTTACTCCCCCCTGCAACTTTAATACGCGGATCGATCCAGGTATACATAACATCCACCAGGAAAATAAGAAAAATAAGAATCGCGCTATAAAAAACTGTGGAACCCAGAATAACCGGATAATCGCGGTTAAAGATGCCTTTTACAAACATCTCACCCATACCTGGAATCCCAAAGATATGTTCGATAACAAAACTTCCTGTGACAAGATTTGCTGTAATGATGCCAAGCACGGTGACGACTGGCAGAATTGCGTTGCGCAGCGTATGCCTGATAATAACGACATTACGGGTTAGGCCCTTTGCTTTGGCGGTTTTAATATAATCCTGGCTGAGCACTTCGAGCATGCTGGAGCGCATGAGACGCGCGATGAATGCCATCGGCATCGCGGCCAATGCCAGAGAAGGCAAAATGGTATGCTTCCACGTTCCCCATGTCGCCGCAGGCAACCAGCCCCATTCGACGGCTACATAGTTAATGAAAACGGTAGCAAGAATAAAGTTCGGTACAGATATGCCAACAATTGCCAAAATCATAGATAAATAATCAGGAAAGCGGTTATGGTAAAGCGCAGCAATAACGCCTAAAATGATGCCGAGCGTTACGCCGATAAGCAATGCCTGCAGCCCAAGGTGCAGGGAAACTGGAAAACCTTCCGAGATATAATCGTTTACTGTAATGGTGCTCGATTTCAATGATGGACCGAAATCCAGAGCAAGCAGCGACTTAAGGTACAACCAATACTGAACATACAATGGCTGGTCCAGATTATAGTATTTCATTAAATTCTCAAACACGCCGGGAGGCATATTGCCTTCCTTGGCGAACGGATTGCCGGGAATCAGATGCATCAAGCTAAAAGTGAGCGTTACAACCACCCAAAGAGTTAAGAGGGCCCAGCCCAAGCGCTGTAAAGTATACCGTAACAACGTATACCCTCCATTCTATTTTTACTTGAAAAACGGGGAATGCCCGGAAAACTTAAGCATTCCCCTGATTTTACGCGTTACTTCTTCTCATCCTTCTTATCAACAAACTTTGCGTATCTTAATACCGGATATTCGTCCGGCGGAGTGAATACACCTGTAACATTTTCTTTCAACGTATAGGCTTTCGTATAGAAGTAAATCGGCAGAATCGGCATGTCTTTCATAATAATGTCCTCGGCTTTATGCATCGCTTCCATGCGTACTTTCGCATCGCTGGACTGCTTCGCTTTATTTACTTCCGCATCGTACGCCTGGCTCTTCCAGCCGGTATCATTCTGCGTACTTACGCTCGTGAACATATCTACAAACGTCATCGGATCGATGAAGTCCGCAATCCATCCCGCACGTGCTACATCATAATCTAGCTTATGCTCACGATCGATTTTCACCTGGAACTCTACGTTCTCAATCCCAACATCCACGCCAAGGTTATTGCGCCACATCTCTTGAATGGCTTCGGCGATGCGTTTATGAAGATCATTGTTGTTATACATAATGTTGAATTTCGGCATCTTGTCCATGCCTTCTTCTTTCAAGCCTTCAGCAAGCAGTTTCTTCGCTTCTGCTACATCTTCCTTGAAGTAATCTCCACCCACTTTGCGGAAGTCATCCTGACCGTTTGCGTCTTTTGATCCTTCAGCAACGAGGGCGAGCGCAGGCTTCTGTCCACCCTGTGCAATGTTTTCTGTAATTGTCTTACGTTCGATGGCCATTGCCAATGCCTTACGAACCTTTACATTTGTAAACGGTTTCTTTTGAGTATTGAAGCGATAGAAGTAGGTGGCGTATTCTGGAACGATTTTAAAGTCCGGTGCGTTTTGTCCTTTCAATTGACCCACAACATCACCAGGCAGCGGATACGAGAGATCCAACTGACCGGAACGGTACATTTGCCATGCGGTATTTTCATCCTCTACCATCGCCCAATCGATGCCCGCAAGCTTAATGCGGTCTTTTTCGAAATAATTTTCGTTTTTGACCATCTTCATGCTGTCTTTATGCTTCCATTCTGTCAGCTTGAACGGTCCGTTTGATACGAACGTTTCGGCATCGTTCGCCCACTTTGGATTTTGCTCCTGAACTTTCTTATTTACCGGGAAATACGTATAGAAAGAAACAAGCTCATCAAAATATGGTGTCGGGTTTACAAGTGTAACTACCAGCGTTTTATCGTCTTTCGCTTTTACGGCTACTTTGTCCTCCAGTGCCTTTAGCTTCGCCGGGTCTTTCTCTTTGGATGTATTGTATTGTTCAGCGCCCTGGATGTAGTAGAGCTGGTATGCATAATCAGAAGCAGTAGCCGGATTCAATGCGTGCTTCCATGCATATTCGAAATCATGTGCAGTAAGCGGATCTCCGTTGGACCATTTCAACCCATCACGCAGTTTGAATGTATACGTTTTCCCACCATTGCTAGGTTTCCACTCCTTCGCCATGGCACCTTTAATTTCGAATTCGCCTTTATCTCCCTTCGGCTCCTTCATCGTCAGACCTACGAACAGATGACGAAGCGGCCAGGAATCATGCGTTCCTTGTGACTTTGCAGGATGCAGTGAGCCAGGTTCTGTCGAGTTGTTTACACGTAAGATATTGTTTCCTGCACTACCGGAGCTCTTCTGGTTTCCGCCTTCGCCCGTTTCCTTCGCTCCGCCGCCACAGCCTGTAAGCGCTAACGTTAAGAGAAGCACAAGGCTTACAATAATCGAAAAACCTCTCTTCACAGCAATTGACCTCCTTAATCTTAAATGTATATGAGCAGGACAGATACGCTGTGTCTATTAACCAGCGGTGTCCTCTACTCCATCAGCGGTTACATATGAGAATGAATCCTTGTATTGCTTTAGCTCAATCGATACTTCCGCTGAAGCGATCCCTTCGATGTTAGCCAGGTCTTCATTCACGAATGCGGTCAAATCCTCATTCGAACGGAAGTATGCTTGAATAATTAAATCATTACGCCCGGAAAATGCGCCAATAAAGCGCACCGCACGCAGTTTCCCCAATTGTTCGGCAACCTTCTCTTGGTGTCCGAGCTTGGTGGACATGCCAATGATTGCCTGTACATGTAGTCCGACCTTCACAGGGTCTGTATGTACGATAAATTGAAAAATTTCGTCTTCAATCATGCGATTGATTCTGGAACGTATTGTCCCTTCACTGACGCCAAGCATATGTCCCATCTCTGTATAGGATTTTCGGGCATCAACTTGAAGAATTTGAAGAATCTGAAAGTCCAACAAATCCAGCTTACGCACCAATCATCCCCCCTCTATTGAATGAATGGCTATTCAGAATGTTCGTGATTACGATTATAGCATCATTTTGAGAAAAATCTACGTTTTTCGTAAAATAATTTTCTGAATAAGCAATATAAATATAAAACAGAAAATTAACATTGTAAAGAAAAATAATTGTGAAAATCTGAAAAGTAATCGCTTTCTTTTATGGAAATAGTATTATTTTGTTCAAATATCACAAAAAACTTAATTATTTATAGATTAAGAGATCCGTAAAACAAATAGTATATTTATACGTTTTTCATATTATATATTCAAATATTACAAAAAGGACTTATTCATCGCTCGCATGACAAGCCTGCATCAGGCCTTGATACATAAAAAGCCTGAAACAAAGACATTGTTCCAGGCTTTTCTACGCTGTATTATAATTTTTGAATAACAGCTTTTACCAGAGTCAAAAACGTATGCTTGACCTTTTCGGCTGTTTCCATCACTTCATCGTGTGATAACGGCTGAGGTAAAATGCCAGCTGCCATGTTACTGATGCAGGAGATGCCCAATACACGCATGTCTGCATGACGCGCAACGATCACTTCCGGTACGGTCGACATGCCGACCGCGTCACCGCCTAATGTGCGCAACATACGAATTTCCGCTGGCGTCTCATAGCTCGGTCCAAGCATACCGACATACACGCCCTCCTGTAGCTTTATCCCATTTTGTTGTGCCACTTCCAATGCTAAAGCCCGCAAATTTGGACAATAAGCAGTCGACATATCTGGAAAACGAACGCCCATGCTCTCATCGTTCGGACCGATAAGCGGATTACGACCTGTTAAATTGATATGATCACGAATCAACATTAAGTCGCCGGCTTCATAACTCTCATTTACACCACCCGCCGCGTTTGTCACGATTATTTTATCCACACCGATCGCTTTCATAACACGTACCGGAAACGTTACAGCATCAAGGCCATGCCCTTCATAATAGTGAAACCTGCCCTGCATGGCGCAGACAGACTTTCCTTCGAGCCTTCCGATAACCAATTGGCCTTTATGACCTTCCACCGTGGACACCGGAAAGTGCGGAATTTCTCCGTACGGAATCGTAATTGGATTTTCGATTTCGTCCGCCAGCACACCAAGTCCAGAACCAAGAATCAATCCTATTTCTGGCTTTATATTCGTTTTACTTTCGATATATGCCTGCACTTCAGAAATATGCGCTGCAATTGACACGCCATCTACCTCCTGTCTTATTCGGTAATCGTGTGTAAAAAGCTAGTTCCAATCTTCGGTTTCTCTATCTCGAAGTTATCTGCAATTGTAGCACCGATATCGGCAAATGTCTCACGTATGCCCAGTTCTTTACCTGCCTTAAGCCCTTTATGATAGACCAGCAGCGGCACGTATTCACGCGTATGATCGGTCCCATGGTGTATCGGATCATTGCCATGATCTGCTGTAATAATGAGTAAGTCATCATCCATGAGCGCCTCCAGAATTTCAGGCAATCTGCGATCAAATTCTTCAAGCGCTTCACCGTAGCCAGTCGGATTACGTCTGTGTCCATACAGCGCATCGAAGTCGACCAAATTGATGAAAGCCAGACCGGTAAATTGTTTGCCCATCGCATTCAGCAACTTATCCACACCATCCATATTGGACTTCGTCTTAACCGCTTCAGTCACACCTTCTCCTGCATAAATATCAGAAATCTTACCGAGCGCAATTGAGGTATAACCCGCATCCTTAAGTTTATTCATAACCGTCTTACCCGGCGGAGATACAGAGAAGTCACGCCGATTCGCTGTACGGGTAAAATTGCCCGGTTCTCCAACAAACGGACGAGCGATGACACGTACAACCGAATGCTTGTCTTCAAGCGTTAACTCACGTGCAATCTGGCAAATTTTGTACAATTCATCAAGAGGGACAACATCTTCATGCGCCGCAACCTGAAATACACTGTCCGCTGAAGTATACACGATAACATCGCCTGTTCTCATATGTTCCTCGCCCAACTCTTCGATAATTTCTGTACCGGAGGCCGGCTTATTGCCCAAGACCCCACGTCCGATTTTTTCCGAGAAGGGCCCAATCAAGCTTTCGGGAAACCCATTCGGCCATGTTTTGAATGGAATTTCGACGCGTAACCCCATAATCTCCCAATGTCCGGTTGTCGTGTCTTTACCAAGCGAAATTTCATTCATTTTTCCGAATGCGGCTGCAGGCGGAACATCAGCAGAAACCCCTTGAAGATGTTCAATATGCCCAAGACCCAGCCCCGCCAGATTCGGCACATTCAAGCCATCCATGCGCTCTGCGATATGACCGAGCGTATGTGCTCCCTCGTCATTATAGTCTTTTGCATCCGGTAACTCCCCGATGCCGACACTGTCCAGTACGATAAGAAATATCCGCTTGAATCGCTTCATGCTATCTCCTCCTTTTACCGTATACCATTCTTTCTTCCCCTTTCTCCGCTTTCTAAAATGAGTGATGCGGAATATAAGGAAGGCACTTCACACTTTACCCCGAAGCACCTTTTTTTATGCCCGCGGATGGGCTTTGGCGTATACCTCTTTTAGACGAGAGCGCGTGACATGTGTATAAATCTGTGTGGTCGAAATATCGGCATGTCCAAGCATTTCCTGCACCGAACGTAGATCGGCACCATTCTCAAGCAAATGCGTTGCAAAAGAGTGGCGTAGCGTATGCGGGGTAATTTCCTTATGGCTATTAGCCAGTTGAGCATATTTTTTAATGATTTTCCAAAAACCCTGACGTGATAGGCGACGGCCATGATGATTCAAAAACAAGGCTTCTTCCTGTCCACGCTTCTTAAGCATCGGCCGCCCCCGTTCCAGATAACGGCTTACATCCGCAATCGCCAGACGTCCGAGGGGAATAATACGTTCTTTCGAGCCTTTACCGAAGCATTTAATAAAACCCATGTTCAGATTCACATCGGAAAGATTCAGTGAGACAAGTTCTGATACCCGAATGCCTGTTGCATATAGAAGTTCAAGCATAGCTTTATCACGCAAGCCTGAAGGCAGGCGTGTATCCGGTCCGTTCAATAATGTTTCTACTTCCGCCACCGATAATACCTGGGGCAGCTTTTTTTCAATTTTAGGTGATTCTAGATTAACACTTGGATCTTTATCAATAAACTTTTCTCGCAATAAAAACTGATAAAAAGCGCGAATGGATGCCAGATTACGTGAGAGTGTCGCCGTAGCCCGGCCCTGTTCCTGAAGATGGAGCAAATAGCCCATAATCTGCATGCGGTTTGTCTCATTCAAATTCGTGAAATTTTCTCGTTCCAGATAGGCACAGTATGCATGCAAATCCCGCTGATATGACTCCAGCGTATTCTTCGCTAACCCTCTTTCCACTGTTAAGTAATGGATAAACTGGGTAATCAACTCATTCATTTCCTAGTCTCCTCAACATCCAATCTCCTCTATATGTCACACAAGCCTGTCCTTTATTACTTTATTCCACAATGATACGTCGTTTCCTGCTATCGAATAAAAAATTATTCACCGTACCAATAGAAGTCAAACAGACGACGCTTCATCTCTTTATATGTTCCTTCAAATGCCGGTGTATACTGCATCACTTTTACCGCCTTGCCATGCGGTTCTTTGTACGGTTCTGCCGGCTTTATCGTATCGCTGACATACGAAATAATCGTATAAAATATAAACGTACAAAATATGAAAATAGCAAGCAGCCGAATTCCTTCTCCGATGCGATTGTATGGGATAAACATGCTTCTTCTCCTTCCTTCATTCCAGCTCGTTTTTCTTTCATCCTATTCATTCAGCGGAAATTTTATACCTTTCGTTCATTTTCAATTTACCTTTCACATGATAGAATTTATCTTTGGAGTAAACTCACGGCAAGGTGTGGTCAACCGATGTATAATCATGAAGAAAATGAAAACGCTCGAACAAAGCAGGTATTCAATCGCTTAAACATGCTGCTTCTGCTTGTGTTTCTCATTTTTGCGGTCATTATTTTCCGTCTGTCTTACGTACAGATTGTCGACGGTGAGGAATACGAGCAAAAGGCAACAGCAAAGTCAGACAAAAAAGTGCCGATTCCGGCACTGCGCGGTAACATCTATGACAAGAACGGCAATCTCATCGTGCACAGTCGCGGTTCTTTTGCCGCCGTATTCCAGGAAAAAGATTACATGGATAAAGAGTATTACATTAATCTTGTTACTAAACTGGAGAAAATTCTGCCCGGCACCAAGAAAGAAGATTTACTAAAAAAAATGGATGTGGGCTACGAATATAAAAACGGCAAAGTCGAAAAATCCATGCGCATGACATCGAAGTTTCTTGAGAAGGACTTGAAGTACGACTTATCCCAGAAAGAGATCGCCTATCTGGCCGAGCATCGCAACGAGCTAGATGGCGTATCCGTCGTAACCAAACCAATCCGGGAATACGATCCCAAGCAGGTAGCTGTGCAAGCTATCGGATATGTACGTCAGTTTAACGTTGCTGACAATCAGGGCATCGAGTACTACCGACAGCGCAAAGAATCGTATCTGCCGAACCAAATGGTAGGATATGAAGGCATCGAGCGAAGCTATGAAGAAGCGTTGCGTGGAGAAAACGGCTACCGCATGTATCAAGTAGCAGCAGACCAAACAATTCTTCAACAGATTAAGGAAGTACCTCCGAAACGAGGCAACAACCTGTACCTGACTATTGATCAACGGGTGCAGCTCGAGGCGCGCGACTTCATCAAGGGCTTTTTGCCAAAACTGCGTGCGACAGGCCGCAATGCCGCCTATGCGAAAAATGCGTATGCGGTAGCGATCGAAGTGAAAACAGGGAGAGTTGTCACGATGGTCAGCTATCCGGAATACGATCCAAACATCTGGACTTCCGGTCCAGACAAAGAAACGTACGAAAAAAACAAGTTCTCCTTTACGAACGGGACGATTCGCAGTGCGCCGCATGACGTAAGTCCGAAAACCGGGAAAGACGCGGAAATGGAAAATTATAAACATCCTGCATCTGTCGTACCAGCCGGTTCTGTCGTGAAGCCAGCAACCGTGCTGATGGGGCTATCGGAAAAAATCGCGCCATACTCCTGGCCCGATCCAGGAGCCTACCGCTATGGCGGCGCAGGAGACGTTATCCGCAATGATAGCGGTCATAACTACGGCATGCTAACTCCGCAGAAAGCGATTCAGAAATCGTCGAATACGTACATGGCGAACATCGGGAAATTATTAAGCGAGAAATACAAAAAGAATTCCGTTAGCGTGTACCAGAAGTATTATCATGCGTTCGGCCTCGGCGTCAAAACGGGCGTCGATCTTCCCGGCGAGTCGGCGGGAGGGGAAGATTTCCTAACAATGAATAAAAAGTACGGTCCAAAAGCGGCTATGGTACAGGCATCCTTCGGTCAGCAGGGACGATATACGACAATGCAGCTCGCACAATTTGTAGCGACTGTAGCCAACAAAGGCACTCGCATGCGTCCGCAACTGGTCGACCGC
This sequence comes from Aneurinibacillus migulanus, assembly GCF_001274715.1. Taxonomy (GTDB): domain Bacteria; phylum Bacillota; class Bacilli; order Aneurinibacillales; family Aneurinibacillaceae; genus Aneurinibacillus; species Aneurinibacillus migulanus. Next base: position 4,701,254 of record NZ_LGUG01000004.1, read on the forward strand.
ATTGTGGATAATAACGGCAAAGTGGTCCAACCTTTCAAACCAGAAGTGCTAAGCAAGCTTGAGGAACCGGACAGCTATTGGCGCATTATCCATCAAGGGATGGGCATGGTTACACAGCAAGGCGGTACTGGTGCTGGAGTTTTCGCTGGATTCCCATACCGCGTAGCAGCCAAAACCGGTACCTCCCAGCAGGATATTTATGTGCCGGATTCTTTGAATTTCGATAAAGGAGTTAACTGGCATAAGTACAAAGAGATCAACAACGGTGTCTTTGTCTCGTTTGCTCCACTTGAAAATCCGAAACTGGCAGTAGCTGTCGTCGTACCGGAAGGCGGCTACGGTGGTCAATCGGCCGGACGAATCGCGCGCGCCATCTATGAATCGTATGACAAATATGTTGGACTAGGGCCGACCGACAAACCATATGATCCAGCTACCGCCGTACCAAATACAAAAGAGACAGCAAAAAAAGCAAAATAGCAAATACAAAAAAGCGTGTGGCTTATGCAAAGAGGCCACACGCTTCTTTTATGGATGATCCGCCCGAAGTGACACAAAGCGGCCGTTTAGCTTCTTTGTGGAAAAAGGACGAGCGGCGACACCCGCGAGTTTTTCTTGTTATCGTTCATTCTTATTAATTAAAATCAGGATTTCGCCATTCCATAAGCAAGGCATTATTTCCCGATTTGATATCATGGAGGTAATCTTTCACCACCTTGATTGGTTTGCGTCCACAATGGAGCATGAAGTTAATGACTGGATCCTTCAAATCGCCAGTCAACACTTCTTGCACATATTCTTCAGGTGTTAATCGCTCTTCATGTTTATAGTAACCAGGCATACGTACAGCTCCTACCAGACGACGAAGGCCCAATCTACGCACCAAGTCATAGCTTTCTCTCATCAGCTTCTTCCCTATCCCAAGCTCCCGGTACGTAGGGTCTACCTGAAGATCGGCTACATATAGCGTATCCCCCAAATCATTGTGCGAACTCGACAGATATCCATGATCCGTAATGTCTTCCCATGTATGTTGAGCATCAGGAAGCTCATCTACAATCAATGTAGTCATCGTACCGACGATATCTTCGTCATACTCCGCACATAACGCGCCTTCGGAGAATACATCAACATGGCTTTTCAGTTGATCAATGCTCCATAGATCATCCTGCGGCCACGGCGGCGGATATACGCTGCGCTCCATTTCCTGTATACTTTGAAAATCTGCTTCATCATAAGGACGAACAATCAATTCTTCTTTTTGTGGTGTCTGTAATGTCAACCTATCGGCTTCATCAACCTGCTGGTTAACAAGCATAAAAATACCTCCTATTTTTGTACAACTGCCCAAAGCATATAGCTTGAGCAATTTCCCTTATATTTTAAAGCATTACCACAAGGTAAGCAAAGCGAAACATATATAGGGAAAAAGTGCAAAAAAGCAGCGGCTCCCTTATGAGCCCCTGCTTTTTTATTCAGGAATATTACTTTTGACATTGGCAATTTCGTTTGTATCTACCTTGTCAATGCAACGGTGACACACTCCATGAAACGATAAACGGTGATCAAGAATATGGAACTTGAATTTATCGCTAACCGCCTGCTCTACTTCACCAAGAAGGTCTTCATGAATCTCATCCACCGTACCACACATAACACAAATCAAATGATGATGGTGATGTTCAGCGTCTTCATTACGGAACTCATAACGGGCTACTCCATCACCAAAATTAATTTTTTGCAAAATGTGCAAATCGCTCATTAATTCCAACGTACGATATACGGTAGCCAGACCAATCTCAGGGGCTTTCTCTTTCACAAGCAAGTAGACGTCTTCAGCGGATAAATGGTCCTCTTCATTTTCCAACAGGACGCGGAGCGTAGCTTCACGCTGCGGAGTCAGCTTATAGCTATGTGCGTGCAATTGCTGTCTAATCCTGTCAATTCTTTCTTCCATCATAAAAAGACCTCCCCGAGCAGCTTCCTACATCATCATTATAGTTGAGCAGGAATAGGGAGTCAAATAGAACTCTTATTAGATGATAATTATTATAAATTTCAGGAGAGTCGCACTGGCATGCTTCATTAGCGCCGGGGAAACAAACGCTTCGAGGGCCGCAGCCACCGTTACAATCCCTCCCATAATCAATATTAATGCACTGTAGACGAGAAAACGTGGATACAACGCCCCTCCACGCTTTAGGAATCTTGATTGTACAAGGTGAAGCGAGAACGAAATACCGGCTGTCGCTACGATGATAATAGCTGGAATGACAAGCAGGTTCTGCGGTAGCACCGATACGATAGCAAAATAAAGTCCTTTCCACTGCAATTGATTTACAAGAAACCCTACAGTAAATCCTACGACAACACCTTTAAGAAATACCATTAAAAGAATGAGTGGCAGGCCAATAATGGATAATCCAAGAATCCACATAAAACCTACATATTTTAAATAATGGCCCAGCGAGTTCTGGAAGCTGCGCAACGGATCGGTAATGTTATCACTCTTCAGTTCATGAAAGAACTGACTGACATACATAAACAGCTCCTGTTTCTGTGTCAGTCCGAGCGAATTGACCACGACCGCACCGAATCCTACTCCCATAATGAACAGCACAATGGTAAACAAGTAGAGCGATGAATTCTCGCGCACATTCTGCTGTAATGTTTGTCCAAGTTTACTCCTTACCAATGGGAATCCCCCCTGTCGGTCTCTTACCACGATATATATGTAAGACAGGGGCGACGTATTACTCAAGCGAGATTTTTCCGTACATACCGGCACCGCCTTCGATAAACGATATCTCGCCACGCCTGCTCCGATCAATCGCCTGGGCTACCGTAGCACCTACCGCTTCCGTAAGCTGGTCGACGGACACATGGTGCAGAATATTCATCTCGGTGCCGAACGCGGCCAGCAGCTTTCTCATCCGGCCCGGTCCGAGTCCCGGTATGAATTCAAGCGGAATATGATAACGATAAGGTGGACGATGTGCCGGATGAGAAGCAGGCAGCTGAGTAGAAATCTCTTGGAATCGCTCATACACACCTCGTGTAATTGTTTTCTTTCCTTCTTTTCCGCAATGGGGACAACGAGGCGAATCTGTTTGCGCGACCAATTCTTCGCAGTTTGTACAGCGTGTCCGATAATATTTGCCCAGCTGGGGATGTAAACCGTAATTTTCCCGTACACGTCTATCTTCTTTACGCGCAAGCGCCAGAAGCAATTCCGTAAAGTCGGGACGTTTTATTTGCAGGTTCTGGTACTCGCGTGCAATTTTGGCGGTGGAATGTGCATCTGAATTCGTGACAAATGTCATCTCTGCGAGCTCAGCTAAGCCGTCAGCCAAATCGGAATCGGAGCTTAAGCCCAGTTCCAAAGCTGCAAATCGATGTACCGGTAGGACGGAAGCAAGGCTTTCCACACATGCACCATATATGCTCTTGTGCGGTGTGAATGCATGGGCAGGGATAACAATTCCTCCTACTGCTTCCGCCTTCATTACAAGCGTCTCCGGGTCCGTATACATACGTTGTGTGCTCAAATGAATATTTTTCACTTTTGTCTGATACCATTCCCGGAACGTAGCGAATGCGGTTCGATCCGGCAAATAGACGAGAAAATGCGCGAGTCCACGACCTACTGCAAGCTCCACTTCAATGCCCGCAATCAGTGTAACTTCCCCTTCTGAGGTAGCATAACGGTAGCCGCCGCCAGGAAGCTCTTGCATCCGCCCCGTCTCCAAATGACAGTCAATTTCCTCCTGCACTTCAGGAGAATGGCAATCGATAATCCCAATCATGTGCATTCCCTTACGCGTAACTGCTTCCTCCACAATATTAGTAAGCGTCAGCGTGCGTGAAGCCGTAATTTTTACCGGACGGTTATGCATTGTCCGGCCGATATGAATGTGCAGATCCGCAAAGCACTCTTCCATGAAATTCATGACGATGCATCCAGTTTCCATGCATAGACTGCAAGTATCGTTTTAGCATCTTGTATTTCACCGTTTTCGATAAGCCGTTGCGCTTCTTCCTTCGTCACATGAAGCAATTCAACAAACTCATCTTCATCTGGTTGAGCTTCACCAGGCTTTACCCCTTCAGCCCGGTATAGATGTATAAGCTCATCGGCAAAGCCAGGAGACGTATAGAAAGATGCTTGATGGTGCAACGTTTTGCATGTATATCCAGTTTCCTCCTGTAACTCACGTTCGGCGCATGTTTCCGGGTTTTCGCCTGGCTCCAGTTTTCCCGCCGGTATTTCTACAAGAATCTTCTCCAACGGTTTACGGAACTGACGCACCATCACCATACGATCGTCTTCCGTAATAGCCATGACCGCTACCGCTCCCGGATGATTGACAATTTCCCGCTTTGCGGTTTTTCCGTTCGGCAGTTCTACTTCATCCACTTTTACTTTGATGATTTTTCCGTCATATATCGGCTTGCTTGCAATCGTTTTCTCGATCATAGAAACTATGTTCATCCTTTCCTACATAATGTTCCCTTCTATTGAAGCATATTCAGGTGAACAAATCCATTTTTTGCATCGTGTCCTGCTTCTCGTATTTTATCCAGGCCAAACGAGCTGCATAATATGCATGAGCAAAAAAAATCAAATCCATTTGAGCTGTACGCCCCATGGTCGTTACAGAAATCGGGAATTGCGCCTCCACTTCCTTCCATTCTTCTATATCCAATGGTTCATGAAAGACAAGTGTATGCTGTTTAGATTGCTCTCCTAGCTGTGTTATCAGTTCAGGATGATGTTCAAGATTAAGCACAAGTGGAGTTTCGCGGGCAAACTGTAACACCGTAATAGTATGATGGCTTATACCTGCATGGCGTTTGCGCAAATCGGCCAGACTTACCCGTGGAATCAGTATAGGCAACCCTCCAAGTTTATGAGCGGCTTCAAGAATGGTCACCTGTTCCATGCCACTGAACCCGAGAGGGGTACCGGTTCCGATGATACCTGGTCCAGGCATCACAACAATAATATCTGCCTTCCACACAAAGCGTGCTGCAAGCAGTGCCGTATACAGATTAATACACTCCGTTTGCCCACCGAATGAATGTCCATACGTAATCGTTCCGGTCAGAAATCCGAGCGAGCACAAATCTCGAACATGCTCACTTAATGCCATTGGCAAAGCTCCGCCCTCGCTCATAATGTAACAAATCCGTGGAGGTCTTCCCCCCATTCGCTTCTGTAAATGACGGATGGAAAGAACAAATGCTGGTAGCAGGCTGTGCAATTCTCCTACAATAACCGGTGTCTGATCTAATGTTTTCCCGTCTGTATCGCGAAATATTTCATGGTAAGCACTCTCTTCCTCTTCTACCGTCTGCACAGCGTGCTGAAACGGCGTATAGCGCAGCTTCATAATATGACCATATCGGCTGGCCGCATCCGCGTCTACAAGTGGCTGCCCATCCACGCCTATTCTAGCGGAGACAAAGTGTTTACCACCGCTGCCAAGCTCCAGATCGACCGCAGTCGTATTAAGGACAACTCGCTCTCCTGCCTGGATACGACCGATTAATTGCGGGTAATTCAAAGCCTGCGCTGTCTCTTCATCCATCATCTGCACTTCCAGCTCTTGAACCGTTTCTTCCTCACGAATGATGCGCATCACTGTCCCGAATGACCATACAATCATTTTGTTCCCTCCCCTTCTACAGCAAACATATGCAGAATGTCCGAAGGAAAGGACAAAAAAGATGAAGCCTATTTCAAAGCTCCATCTGTTGTAAATATAGTCTATCTCGTATATTATATTTTTCTATCCTGTTCGCAAAGGGCTACTACCAATTCAGCGGCTTTTACCAGTTCTTCAACCGGGATTTTTTCGCTGGTCGTATGAATGTCTTCGTAACCGATCGCAAGATTGGCTGTTGGGATACCATGACCGGATAAGATATTCGCGTCGCTTCCGCCTCCGCTTGCTAGCAGACGAGGATGACGCCCGACCGCTTTGACACCTTCCATCGCTTTGCGAACGACCAGATCCTCTTCTGAGAATTTGAACCCCGGGTATGCCAGGATAACATCCACGTCGGCCTCTGCTCCGTACTCCCCGGCGACTTCTTCGAACGCTTGCTTCATCTTCTCCGTCTGCGCATTCAGTTTCTCTTCCACAAGACTGCGTGCTTCCGCATGAATTCGTACCTGATCACACACGATATTTGTCGGACCGCTTCCTTCAAAGCTGCCGATGTTCGCGGTCGTCTCCTCATCGATACGACCGAGTGACATACGTGAGATCGCCTTGCTGGCAACCTGAATGGCGCTAATACCCGCTTCCGGATTCACACCGGCATGGGCAGAGCGGCCCCGGATGGTCGCCGTAACTTTCGCCTGGAACGGCGCAGCAATAATAACGTCGCCTACCTTACCGTTACTATCAAGCGCAAATCCGTACTTAGCCTGGAGCAATGCAGGATCGAATACTTTTGCACCCTGCAGGCCTGATTCTTCACCGACTGTAATCAAAAACTGAACGGTGCCGTGTGACTTATGCTGCTCCTTGAGCACACGTATTGCTTCAAACATGGCGGCGATACCCGCTTTGTCATCGCTTCCAAGAATCGTCGTGCCATCCGAAACAATGTAGCCGTTTTTGATACTGGGTTTAATCCCTGCACCAGGAACAACAGTATCCATATGACATGTAAAATAAATCGTCGGACAATCATCCACTGTTCCCCTAAGTGTTGCAACGAGGTTACCCGCTTGATGTTCCGTCTTCTCCGCTGCATCATCTTCTACAACTTCCAACCCCAGAGCGGAAAATTTCTCTTTTAATACATCGCAGATCACTCGTTCATTTTTTGTTTCGCTATCCACCTGCACAAGTTCCATGAATTCACGAACAATACGTTCTTCCTGTACCATATCCAAACACCCCCGCTTTATGTATTGAAACGCGTACATTCACACTACGAGTTTCATTATACACAAAGAAACGGGGGTGCCGCTACTTTCCTAGAGCAGTCATAAACAGCTATTACAAAGGAATATTGCCATGTTTCTTGGCTGGTCGCGTCTCCTGCTTGGTACGCAGCATATCTAGCGCTTCGCGCAGCTTTTTCCTTGTCTCACGCGGATCAATGACATCGTCTACCATTCCACGGCTTGCTGCCACATACGGATTGGCGAAACGCTCACGGTACTCATCGATTTTGGCCTGTCTTGTCTCTGCGGGATTTTCACTGTTTTCAATCTCACGCGCAAAGATAATATTGGCTGCACCCTCCGCACCCATGACCGCAATCTCTGCGTTTGGCCATGCATAAACAATATCGGCACCAATCGCTTTCGAGTTCAGAGCTACATACGCACCGCCAAATGCTTTACGTAGAATAACCGTAATCTTCGGTACAGTCGCTTCAGAATAGGCATACAGAATCTTAGCACCATGGCGGATAATCCCGCCATGTTCCTGATTGATGCCCGGGAAAAAACCGGATACGTCTTCGAATGTGATAAGCGGAATGTTAAATGCATCGCAGCAGCGAACAAAACGAGATAGCTTGTCCGATGAATTGATATCTAAGCCACCAGCCATGAATTTTGGCTGATTCGCAATAATACCGATGCTATGACCGTCAATACGACCGAAGCCGACGACAATGTTCTTCGCGAAGTCCGGCTGCACTTCCATGAAATCGCCGCCGTCAACAATTTTATGAATGACTTTACGAACATCATATACTTTTGTCGCTGCCGTAGGCACGATTTCTGCCAGTTCGTCGTCCCAACCATCATCTTTATGCTCAAGTGCGATAACCGGCGGATTTTCCTTGTTGTTTTGCGGCAGGAAGCTCAGCAGACGACGTACCTGCTCCAACATTTCCGGTTCGCTCGGAGCCGTGAAATGCGCATTTCCACTGATGGAAGCATGAACCTTCGCCCCTCCCAGGTTCTCTGACGTAATCTTCTCTCCCGTCACGGCTTCGATGACTTTAGGTCCTGTAATAAACATCTGGCTTGTCTTCTCTACCATACAGACAAAGTCTGTAATCGCCGGAGAGTATACTGCTCCGCCGGCACACGGTCCCATGATAACGGAAATTTGAGGAATGACGCCGGAATAAATAGAATTTCGATAGAAAATATGGCCGTATCCGTCGAGCGACTCGACCCCTTCCTGAATGCGGGCGCCACCAGAGTCATTCAGACCGATAACCGGTGCACCGTTCTTTGCCGCAAGATCCATAATTCTGGAAATTTTCAGGGCATGCATTTCACCCAGAGCCCCTCCGAACACAGTGAAATCCTGTGAGAAAATAAATACGAGACGGCCGTTTACCTTACCATAGCCGGTAACCACACCTTCGCCTGGGCCCTCCATTTTGTCCATGCCAAAGCTAGTCGCGCGATGTTCAATAAACGGATTCAGCTCTACGAATGTGTCTTCGTCTAAAAACAAATCAATGCGTTCCCGCGCAGTCAACTTACCTCGATTATGCTGTGCATCAATACGCTTATCTCCACCGCCGAGCTCTACTTTACGGCGTCGTTCATACATTTCATCGATTTTCTCATACATGGTGCTCATGTCTTTTGTATAATCCTCCTATCCATCGCATATGGAAAACAAGGCAGAAGATTCCCGCCTTGTCGTCTCTCCATTCTATTTTAGAGGATGTTCAAAAAGTCTGGGAAACAAATCTGCGAATTTCTATGTTGCGTTGCCCGGTTCTATCGCTCCTTGAGCGTCACGGCTCTGTTTGTCCTCCTTTTTGAACAAGCTCTTTTACTGTTTGTCTGTATGGCCGGAAAGCTCCGGTACATCGGCTTTTTGACACAGTTCAAGCAGCACGCCGTGCGTTGATTTTGGATGCAGGAAAGCAACCATATTCTGATGTGCGCCCAGCTTTGGTTCTTCACTAATCAATCGCACACCGGCCTCTTTCAGCTTATTCAGGCGCTCCTTCTGATCGTCAACCTTGAGCGCTATATGATGGATTCCTTCACCCTTCTTGGCGATAAATTTTGCAATCGCACTGTCTTCACTTGTCGGCTCTAGGAGTTCAATGTGAGTTTCGCCAATTTCAAGGAACGCAACACGTACCTGCTCGCTTTCCACCGTCTCGAATCCGAGCAGTTTCAAACCAAGCATTTGCGTATAAAACTTGACCGATTCATCTAAATTTTTTACTGCGATCCCGATATGCTCGATTTTCTCAGGTGAATTCATAATTGGCTCGGTCGTTCCTTGCTTCTCAGATACTTTATGACGGATAAAATCAGCCGTATCTTTCGTTTTCGTTCCAGGAGTAAACACCTTCACAACGCCTTGCTCTTCCAGGAACGGGATATCTTCATCTGGAATGACTCCACCGCCAATAACAATAATATCGTCCGCTCCCTGCTCTTTCAACAGACGAATCACCTCAGGGAACAATTCATTATGAGCACCGGACAGGCAGGACAGGCCAATCACATTCACGTCTTCTTGAATGGCGCTGGCTACGATTTGCGCTGGTGTCTGGCGTAAGCCGGTATATACTACTTCCATTCCTTCATCACGTAACGCCTGCGCAATGACGAGGGCGCCGCGATCGTGTCCGTCAAGTCCAGGTTTTGCTACAAGTACGCGTATTTTTCTCTCCATCTCTCTTATCCTCCTTACACCGGACGGTATTCGCCGAATTCTTCGCGCAGGACGCCGCAGATTTCTCCAATGGTAGCATAGACACGAACCGCATCCAAAATAAGCGGCATGAGATTATCCCGACCCTTGGCTCCATTGCGAAGCGCTTTCAATGTTTCGTTCACTTTGTCGTTATCGCGGCGTTCTCGAAGCTGCTCAAGCTTGGCGCGTTGCACCTTGCCCAGGCTCGGATCGACACGAAGCAACTCGGGCTGCTTCTCGCCTTCGATGCGGAAACGGTTTACACCAACAACTACTTCTTCACCGGTTTCGACTTTTTTCTGAAACTCGTATGCCTTCTCATGAATTTCACGCTGCATATATCCCTGTTCTACAGCGGATACCGCACCGCCCATATCTTCAATTTTTTTCAGGTAATCCAGCACCTGCTGCTCGATTTGATCGGTAAGGCTTTCTACGTAATAAGAACCGGCTAGCGGATCGACTGTATCGGTTACGCCTGTCTCATACGCGATAATCTGTTGTGTGCGCAGCGCGATACGGGCCGATTCTTCTGTCGGCAATGCCAATGCTTCATCCCGTGAGTTTGTGTGTAAGCTTTGCGTTCCACCTAATACAGCTGCTAGCGCCTGAATGGTTACACGTACAATGTTGTTATCTGGCTGTTGTGCAGTCAGCGTAGATCCGCCCGTCTGCGTGTGTACACGGAACTGCCAGGACTTCGGATTTTGTGCACCGTATTTCTCTTTCATTAAACGGGACCAGATGCGGCGAGCCGCTCGGAATTTAGCGATTTCTTCGAAGAAATTGTTGTGTCCATTGAAGAAAAAGGACAGCTGTGGAGCGAAGCCATCTACATCAAGCCCTGCCTCAAGCGCAGCTTCTACATATGCGATAGCGTCCGCTAGTGTGAATGCAACTTCCTGCACGGCGGTCGATCCAGCTTCGCGGATATGGTAACCGCTGATGCTAATCGTATTCCATTTCGGAACATTCTCCGAACAGTAAGCGAAAATATCGGTAATTAGGCGCATGGACGGCTTCGGGGGGAAAATATACGTGCCGCGCGCAATATATTCTTTCAAAATATCATTCTGAATCGTACCGGACAGCTTCTCGGAAGGTACGCCCTGCTTCTCGCCGACGGCGATATACATCGCCAGCAGCACGGATGCCGGTGCGTTAATCGTCATCGATGTACTTACCTTATCGAGCGGGATTCCATCCAGCAAAATTTCCATGTCTTCAAGCGAATCAATCGCTACACCTACTTTGCCCACCTCTCCAGTAGACATCGGGTCATCAGAATCGTAACCGATTTGCGTAGGCAGATCGAAGGCGCAACTCAGGCCGGTCTGTCCCTGCTCAAGCAGGTATTTAAACCGCTTGTTCGTCTCCTCTGCGGAGCCGAATCCTGCATATTGACGCATGGTCCAAAAGCGTCCCCTGTACATCGTCGGCTGTACGCCGCGCGTATACGGATACTCGCCGGGAAGTCCGGTGTTTTCCATATACTCCTCTGTCAATTCTTCCGGAAAATACACCCGCTCGACCTCAATGCCTGAAGAGGTTTCGAACTTTTCTTTGCGCTCCGGTACTTTGGCAAGACGTTTCTCTACTTTTTCTTCCCACGCTTGAAGCGCTTTCTTTGTTTTATTTTTGCTCATGGTTTTCCCTCCTTACAGAACACTCCGTATGGTCTTTTTTATCTGTTTTTGTTTTGAAACAAAGAAATAGTTCCAATCTTTTTACATATTCTTTTTTTTCTTATAGAATTCCTGCTTGTTTCGACAAAATTTTGCATACTAAAAAAGGGCGACAAAGAGGAAGAGGATATACAGACTTCATTCGTCAGGCACCTCTTCCTCTCTTCTCCCCTCTGTTATCTCCGAGTTATCGCTTCAAATCCCAAGCCATTCAACAGATGTACATTAATAAATGGTTGTATGTGAACCATATGCTTCCAGCTTCTGTTTCACGCTTTGCAGGAAACGTCCGCACACCAGGCCATCAAGCACACGATGATCAAGCGACAGGCACAGGTTCGCCATATCACGAATCGCAATCATATCATCAATGACAACTGGACGTTTCACGATGGATTCCATACTTACAATGGCCGCCTGCGGCTGATTAATAATTGGTGCGGACAATACGGAGCCGAATGACCCTGTATTATTAACGGTGAACGTGCCGCCTGACATATCATCCATCGACAGTTTGCCCTGGCGCGTCTTTGCTGCCAGCTCATCCACCGCATGAGCTAATCCGTAGATGCTCTTCTGATCGGCATCTTTAATGACCGGAACAAACAAGGCATCATCGGTCGCTACCGCAATAGAGATGTTAATGTTCTTACGCATAACAATCTTGTCGCCAGCCCAGACCGAATTCATAATCGGGAATTCCTTAATTGATTCTACGACCGCCTTAATGAAGAAAGGCATGAATGTCAGATTGAAGCCTTCCTTCGCTTTAAATTCAGCTTTCAGGCTATTGCGCAGCTTCACGAGGTTGGTCATATCGACTTCTACCATCGTCCAGGCATGCGGCGCATCATGCTTACTCTGCACCATGCGACTTGCAATCGTCTTGCGAATAGCAGTGACCGGAATTTCCGTATCCCCCGGATATGCATTGATTTCCGGCGTACTAACAGCGGGACGCACACTTGGCGTAGGGACCGATTCCATATTGACCACATTGGTGGAAGCTTCGGCCTGGTTGATTGGCTCCGGCCGTTCAGCTGGTCGTGCTGTCATGCCGCCATTCTCGATGAAAGCCAGAACATCCTTGCGGGTAATCCGGCCCTCTCTGCCTGTGCCTTCTATTTGGGTTACATCTATATTATTCTCCTGTGCCAGGCGCATTACTGCTGGAGAATAACGCTTCCCAGCTGCTTTCGCCGTCGAATTCACTACGTTATCCTTCGATGCCAAAGCGACGTTTGTTTTAGGAGATTCAGCCGCTGGCGTCTCGGACGCGGTCTCTTTCATATCGGCCGGTTGCGCTGTTGTAGCCTTTGCGCCCCCCACCCGCGTCTCAATGTAGCAGATTAATTCACCTACAGCCAGTGTATCGCCTTCTCTGGCTACTAGCTCCGTCACCGTTCCTTCAACAGTTGACGGTACTTCTGCATTCACTTTATCTGTTGTTACTTCACATAACGGTTCGTATTTCTTCACTGTATCGCCCGGCTTTATCAGCCATTTAGCAATGGTTCCCTCCGTAACGGATTCGCCTAGCTGGGGCATAAGCACCTGGGTTTCCATAACGCGTGTTGCCTCCTTTTCCGCTTATCTCTAATCGTTAAAATTCGGCCAGCTCACGCATTGCGGCCGTTACCTTATCCGGGTTCAGCATAAAGAATTTCTCCAGCGTTGGGCTGTATGGCATAGCTGGTACATCCGGTCCTGCCAAACGGCGAATCGGCGCGTCAAGATCAAACAGGCACTCTTCAGCGATTATAGCTGCCACTTCGCCTCCGACACCGCCTTCCTTATTATCCTCATGGATAATAAGGACTTTTCCGGTTTTGCGGGCAGCTTCGACAATGCTTTCCTTGTCAAGCGGATACAGAGTGCGCAGATCGAGCACATGCGCGCTGATGCCCTCCTCAGCCAGCTTCTCAGCCGCTTGCAGCGCAAAATGAAGAGTAAGTCCATAGCTTATGACCGTAATATCTTCGCCTTCACGTTTTACTTCGGCTTTTCCGATCGGAACTGTATAATCCGTTTCAGGCACTTCACCCTTAATCAACCGATAGCAGCGTTTATGCTCAAAGAAGAGCACTGGATCGTCATCACGAATGGCCGCTTTCAGCATTCCTTTTACGTCATACGGAGTAGACGGTGCTACTACTTTAAGACCTGGCGTACTATTAAACATCGCTTCCACGCTCTGCGAATGATAGAGTGCCCCATGCACACCTCCGCCGTATGGAGCACGGATAACAAGCGGGCAGTGCCAATCGTTATTGGAACGGTACCGCATCTTCGCCGCTTCGCTTACGATTTGGTTAACTGCAGGCATAATAAAGTCGGCGAACTGCATTTCCGCTACAGGACGCATACCATAAGCAGCCGCGCCAATCGCAACGCCAGCAATCGCTGATTCTGCGAGAGGGGTATCGATAACACGCTCCTCTCCGAACTCTTCATATAGCCCGTTCGTAGCGCGGAATACGCCGCCTCGTACGCCCACGTCTTCCCCCATTACAAATACGCGTTTATCGCGCTGCATTTCTTCTCGCAGCGCCTGGGTTACCGCATCAATATATGAAATGATAGCCACTTTATTCTCCCCCCTCTTATTCCCCATATACGTGCGTAAGTGCAGATTCCGGTTCCGGATACGGCGCATTTTCCGCGTATTCGGTCGCTTCATCCACTTCTCTTGCTGCTTGCTCGTTCAGTTCGTCTTCCTTCTCCTTTGTCAGGAGACCTGCTTCGCACAGGTAAGCAGCAAATCGCAGGATCGGATCTTTCTTTTTCGCCTCATCAACCTCTTCACGCGAACGATAGGCACGATCATCATCATCACTCGAATGAGGTACAAGACGGTATGTGACCGCTTCGATTAATGTCGGTCCCTCTCCGTTACGTCCTCGTTCTACTGCTTCTTTGGTAACCTTGTATACTTCAATCGGATCGTTGCCGTCGATCGACACGCCCGGAAATCCATATCCCTGCGCACGATCCGCTACACTCTCGCAGCCCAGCTGCTTCGTAATCGGCACAGAGATAGCATATTTATTATTTTCGCAGAAGAAAATAACAGGAAGTTTATGCACACCAGCAAAATTGGCTCCTTCATGAAAATCACCTTGATTGCTGGAGCCTTCGCCGAATGAGGTAAATACGACCGGATTCTTCCCGTCCATCCTTCCGGCAAGGGCAAGGCCCACAGCATGCGGCACCTGTGTCGTTACCGGACTCGATCCGGTCAGAATATTATGTTTGCGGCTGCCAAAATGCCCGGGCATTTGACGACCTCCGCTGTTCGGATCTTCTGCTTTGGCAAACGCCGACAACATCATATCTTTCGCATTCATACCGAATGCGAGCACGACGCCCATATCCCGGTAGTACGGGCACGCATAATCCGTTTCGCGATTAAATGCGAATGCCGCTCCCACCTGTGCCGCTTCCTGTCCTTGGCAGGAGATAACAAACGGAATTTTGCCCGCACGATTCAATAGCCACATCCGCTCGTCGATTTTGCGGGCTAAAAGCATATAATAATACATGTCTAGAACCTGTTCATCGGTTAACCCTGCCGCTTGATGACGATGCTCTGCCATAAAAGGCTCGCCTCCTTAAATTTTAATGGATATAAAACGGGAAGCCCCGCTTTGATTTTTTATTTTTATTATGAATGAATCGCTTTGCCGTCTACAGCCAGCGCCGCTTCACCCATAATCTCTGATAGCGTCGGGTGCGGGTGGATCGTATGTGCGATTTCCCATGGGGTAGCATCCAGCACACGCGCCAGCGCTCCTTCAGCAATCAAATCGGTAACATGCGGTCCGATCATATGCACACCCAGCACATCATCGGTTTTCTCATCTACGACTATCTTAACAAATCCGTCATACTCACCGTAAACGAGCGCTTTACCAATGGCGCGGAAATTAAATTTCCCTGTTTTGACGCTATATCCTTGCGCTTTTGCTTCCACTTCAGTCAAACCGACATTAGCTACTTCAGGACGGCTGTATGTGCATTTCGGAACCATTGTATAATCGATGGGATGCGGATGCTGACCAGCCATATGTTCTACTGCGATAATGCCTTCATGCGAAGCGACATGGGCCAATTGCAGACCTCCGATTACATCCCCAATGGCATAAATGTGTGCTTCTTTAGTTTGGAACCTCTCATTAACTTTAATAGAACCATTTTCGACATCTGCTTCTACATTGTTAAGTCCGATATCTTCGATGTTGGCCTGACGGCCGACAGATACAAGAATTTTCTCGGCTCTGTATTCGACCTCTTTACCATTCTGCTCCGCTTTAATGATGGCCGAACCGTCACCATGCTCAAGTGTTTCAGGCAGGATTTTTGCTCCGGTATGTACTTTGATTTTTCGTTTCTTGAGCAGGCGCGCCATTTCTTTACTGATTTCTTCATCTTCAAGCGGTAGAATGCGGTCCGCATACTCGACAATCTCAACGTCCACACCCAAATCGTTAAATAAGGACGCCCATTCGATGCCGATAACACCGCCCCCGATAATTAGCACCGATTTCGGCAATTGTGTAAGTTCCAACGCTTCATCACTCGTAATCACTGTTTCCTTGTCTATGGTCAGACCTGGCAATGTGCGCGGACGGGAGCCGGTCGCAATCAATACGAATTTCGGTACCAGGATTTCTGATTCACCATTCTTATACTCAACAGTAATAGCACCTGCCTGAGGTGAAAAAATGGAAGGTCCCATAATACGCCCAGTTCCTTCATATACGTCAATTTTTCCCTGCTTCATCAAATGCTGCACACCTTTATGCAATTGGCTGACGATTTCCTGCTTACGCTCTTGCATTCGTAAGAAATTGATACCAACATCCCCGGCTTCTACGCCGTAGTGAGCCCCATTCTTTAACGTATGGTATACTTCTGCACTGCGCAGTAACGCCTTACTCGGAATGCATCCCCGATGCAGGCACGTTCCACCCAGTTTATCCTTCTCGACCACTGCCACTTTCATGCCCAGCTGGGAAGCGCGGATGGCGGCTACATAGCCGCCCGTCCCCCCGCCAAGCACCACTACATCGTACTCGTTTGACATAGGGCACCTCCGGTGATTCGTTATTATTTGTGATGAATACGAGACAATTCATGCTTACCGTTTTGCAGGAACGCGCTGCGCGAACGCTGCATACTGGCGATGCGCTCTTCGCACATCCGGTCTGCGGCCTTGTACGTTGGAATATGATCCCGTTTTGAAATCTCAATGACTTTCTGAATATTGTCATAGATGGTTTCAACCTTCTTCATCGCACGGTCGCGATTGTAGCTTTGCAACTCATCGGCCACATTAATAAGACCTCCGGCATTAATAATGTAGTCCGGCGCGTAAACAATCCCCATCTCTTGAATAATATCACCATGCCGTTCTTCGCGCAGCTGATTGTTTGCGGCACCGGCAATTACTTTGGCCTTAATCTGCGGAATGGTGCTATCGTTAATAATAGCTCCAAGCGCACAAGGAGAAAAAATGTCACAGTTCTGACCATAGATATCATCCGGATCAACCGCCTGCGCGCCGAATTCATCCACCGCACGTTTTACGTTGTCTTTATTGATATCTGTCACGATAAGCGTGGCTCCCTCTTCATGCAGATGGCGGCATAAATTGTATGCAACGTTGCCCACACCTTGTACCGCAATCGTCTTGCCGCTCAGGTCATCATTGCCGAATGCCGCTTTCGCCGCTGCTTTCATACCGCGGTATACTCCGTATGCCGTTACCGGGGACGGATTTCCACTACTGCCAAACGCTGGAGAAACACCTGTTACATAGTCTGTTTCCATATGAATAGTATCCATATCAGCTACAGTTGTTCCTACGTCTTCCGCTGTAATATAACGGCCGTTCAAGCCTTGAATATAACGGCCGAATGCACGAAACATCTCTTCGCTTTTGTCTTTGCGCGGGTCACCGATTATTACCGCTTTACCACCGCCCAGATTCAACCCGGCACCAGCTGCCTTGTAGGTCATGCCACGGGCTAAGCGAAGCGCATCTTCGATAGCATCTTCTTCAGAGTCATACGTCCACATCCGCGTTCCGCCTAACGCAGGCCCCAGTGTAGTATCATGTATGGCAATAATAGCTTTCAAACCGGAATTTTGATCCTGGCAAAACACCAGCTGTTCATAATCATATCTTTCCATGTATTCAAATATTTTCATATTAATTCGTGCCTCCTATAAGAAATATCATTTAAGAAAAACCCGAGGGCATTGCCACTCGTCTTTTTCTACAACGAAGCCAAACATATCAAACCTTTATTGTATAGTATGATTTATTATCATCCATCATCTATCATATCTATTGCAACAACTATGCCAAATCCAGATTTGTAAACGCTTCCTAAAAATATCTCTACACATTTGAATTTTTATTGAAAAGTATAAAAAAGAAGCCGTATTAACCATGAAATAAATTTCATGGTGCGCAAGATTTTGCATGCATATTATTGCTACAACCCATACTTTTCAATTTTATAATACAGATTGCGGATGGAAACACCCAGTTGTTTGGCGGTTGCCGTCTTATTTCCGCTATGACTTCTCAGCGATTCTCTAATAATGTTGGCCTCCACCTCTTCCAGCCGCTCATTCAATGTCCGGCTATCTTCCCTGTGCTTCCCGTCTTTGATTTTTTCTGCTTTTCCCGCATTTTTTTCCTCACCATCGGTTGCAGCTAACTCTGGCAAATGATATGGCTGCACAGTTGTTTCCTGAAACTTCATATTGATTAGCGAACGGCTGATGACATTTTCTAGCTCACGCACATTCCCCGGCCATGAATAATTCACGAGCCGTTGCAGCATCTCAGGTGCTACATTCTGCACATTCCGTCCGTACTCCTGATTATATTTATGAATTAAATAATCCACGAGCTCCTCGATGTCCTGGGTCCTATAACGCAACGGTGGAATGACAATCGGAAGTACATTAATCCGATAATACAAATCTTCCCGAAACGTTCCAAGCTGCATCGCACGTTCCAAATTGACATGTGTAGCTGCAATAACACGTACATCGACGGCAACGGCTTTTGTACTGCCAATGCGAACGATTTCTTTCTCCTGAAGTACTCGCAATAGCTTTGCCTGCGTACTCATGGATAACTCACCGATTTCATCAAGAAAAATCGTGCCCCCGCTCGCCTCTTCAAATAAGCCTTTCTTTCCTCCCCGCTTCGCCCCAGTAAAAGCGCCTTCCTCGTAGCCAAACAGTTCACTCTCAAGCAATGTTTCAGGTATGGCGGCACAATTTACACGTACGAACTGATTATACTTTCGAGTACTTTCATTATGAATCGCATGTGCAAATAACTCCTTACCTGTTCCCGATTCCCCCCGTAAAAGAACAGTGGCTGGAGTTCGAGCAGCCTTTCGTCCTTGTTCGATTGCGTGTAATATGCCTTCACTTTTGCCCACTATATCATCAAACGTATAGCTTGCTTCCAGCTTACGTACCAAACGTTTCACCCGTTCTAACTCTTCGGTTAACTTTTTAATTTCAGATACGTCATGAAGCACCCCAACGCTTCCCTTCAACACACCATCAACAATAACAGGGGCTACATTAACGACAACATCCCGTTTTTTCGGGCCAACTTTAAGCGGAACTCCTCGTACTGACTGACCGGTTCTGAGCACTTGCATATGCATGCTCTCCCCTTCCGAAATATCCACATTAGCCGGCTTTCCAATAATGTCTGCTTCCGTTAGTCCAGTCATGCGGGTATAAGCAGGATTAATCATGAGGCCATTTCCCTGCATATCAACGACAGAAATCGCATCATTGGATGATTGAATAATAGCTGCGAGCAGGCTTTGCATATCTTTGAGCGTCGTTATTTCGTTCGTTAACGTCTCGACTTCGGTTACATCGCGAAACACTGCGACTGCTCCGATAATCTCTCCGTTCTGTTCGAGAATTGGCACCCGATTAGTAACAATGCGACGGGTTTCATCAAGTGATTGCTCTTGATTCAGTTCCGATTCACCCGAGCGAAGCACAAGATGGAGGCGTGAATTCGGGATTACTTCTTCTGCTTTTTTCCCTAGTGCTCTCTCCTTGTTTATACCCAAAATTCGCTCAGCGGCACGATTATACAAAGAAATGACCCCGTTTATGTCAACTGCGATCATCGCATCGTGTGTGGAATTAAGTACTGTATCGATTTGTCGTTGCTTGCCATGCAATACTCGTACAAGCTGGGTACGTTCCTCGATAAGACGCATGATTACCGAGGCCACATTTCCCGGAATGATAACCGTATCTTCAGGCTTTATCTCCTGCAGCTTTCTATACATCGCATCATTGCCGGTTACTTCAAGCACTACATCCACACCACGCGCAAAAAAAGATTGTATAGAAGCGTCCACCGCAATTCCGATTTCTTTTGCAAGCATAATACCAGGCGCCTCTTCATTAATATCAACCACACCAATTACATCTACGCTATCCATCTGATGCAACACGCGCAAAAGCGCCGTACCTCCGTGTCCGGCTCCCATAATCACAACCTTCATGCGTCTCCTCCCTCACCATGAAAAAAATTGCAGACTCTTATTATTTAACCAAAGCCTAGCCGCTCCGGCAATAGTAGACAAAAGAAATAGAAAGGGATAAGATGAGGACAAGAGAATTCATTTAACGTATTGACATGTCGATTCATCAAGTTAGATATATAGTTAAGGTAGGTAAAGACTATGCTGTTACGATTCGTCGCCGTTTTTATCATTTACGTCATTCCAGGTGCCGTCGCGGCATATGGCTTTAAGACGATGCGAGATACGCTATACTTGTACTTTGATCCGGCCATCAACCAGTTTTTGCTCGGGAAATTCCTGCTCGGTTTTGTGCTGTTCGCGCTCGGTGTCGCATTCATCGGAGGCTTTATCCTACATCGGGACCGCAAAAAAAATCTCGTACAGCCACGTTTCAGAAAAGAAGAACAATGATAAAAACATGCTAACGGAACCGTACCAGCCATTTTCGCCTGCAACGGTTCTTTTTATTGGCTTCTTTGCGGAAAAAGGACGAGCGGCAATGCCTGCGAGTTTTTCTTATCCTACTGCCTTCCCCAGCGGTCAATCCGGCGCAGGAGAGCGTTCTGTTCAATGACGGCTGTTAACGAAACACGTTCCGCATACAGATGCAGGACGATAAGCCATGCAACAACCAGCCACTTTACGATTGGAGATAACGAGTACACGCAGAGCGCCCCACCAAGAAAGCCAAGCAAGTTCGCTCCCGTATCCCCAAGCATGGCCCGTGCGGAAAAATCTGATGGTGCAGCAACGATCGTACAAATAAGAAGATATAAAAAAAGTGACATTTCCGCATCAGACACAGAACCTATCCCTATGCAGAGCAATAGAAGGAACCAGACGCCTTTCAATGCACGTCCGGGACGCACATCCAACAAATTAATAAAATTCGCGCCTAATGCAAGGAGTAACATATCCACAATGAACGATGGGACTGTATCAAACGTCAAAAATGCTACGCCTGCAGCACAGCTTCCGATTATCCAAACCTTTAGCATGCCTGTCGTTATCCGACCCTCTCGCCACAACACGCCAAAGTGACCACGCAGTCCTTTCATTCTCGATTGTCCAATTCGATCATCTAGCCATCCAGCTAGCGAAACGATAATAGCCGGGCCGACAAGCCAAACAGAAGCAGGTTCGCAAAAAGCAAACCACACTAATGCTATCCAGAACACCAGCCCATAGCCCAACGGAATAGCATCACCCTGGTAATTCGGCGCCACCCATCCCATTCGGACGAATAAAAAGCCAAGGCTCTTCATCCCTGCAAGACTGATGACCCATCCCCCTGCCAACATGATAAGCAACTCGCTCATCTTTCTATCTCCCGTCTCTTCGCCATCACCTTTTGAATCGCCAAATACTGTCGTCCCCGATGCCAGAAGCCTCTCAGACTTTTACCGTGTTCACGATGACGAATTGCAAGCGGCACTTCATGTATCGGGAGACCCGCCTGAAGCACATCCACTGTCATGGCAGCTTCAATACCGAATCCTACATCCCATTCTTCCACCGCTTCGACCGCTCTACGCGTCAGCGCACGCTGGCCGGATAAAGGCGCCTGTACGGTTATACCGGTTATCTGCCGAATTTTCCGCCTAGCCAAACGTTTAGCCAACCCGAAACCACCCTGTTCTGCGGCAGGTGGACATGCAATAGCCATATCGCATCTGCCAGACCTCACTACATTTAAAAGACATTCCGTGTATCTTGCCGTCATTCCTACATCCGCGTCCACAAACAGAAAATAGTCGACATCCACCGCTTCAATTCCTCGCCTCAATGCCCTGCCCTTTCCTGCGTTCTTGTACAGACGGACGACATCATCAGCCCATGCTTCTGCAAGCATGCCCGTGTTATCTTCACTTCCGTCGTCCACTACGATTAGCCGACAATCAAGAAAAGAGGGATGCTCACGCAGCGTCCGCAATGTTTCCGATATATATAAAGCTTCATTATAGGCCGGAACAATAATTGCAGTCCTTTCTTTCATCGTTTCATCTGCATTAGCATTTTTAGATGACGGAACAAAGGTAGCCTCACAGATGTAAACGGCGAGTACAAATGATGAATACCTCTAGCATCAACCAATTTGCTACCTACTTTCATTCGTACCAGCAGCGTACTGGCCATTCCCTGGCGATTCTTCTCTAAAAAATCTTCCATTGATGTATGAGTGCCTATTCCGACGATGAGCGAAACTCCGTTATCATACGCGTATAATAACGCCATATCTTCACTCGTACCTGGCGCTCGCAAGAGATGGTAAGGAACTCCTAACGACTTGACCCGTTCTTCTCCTGGAGCACGTCCATCCGTATATGCATGCACGATAATATCCTTTGTCTCCCGCAACGCCCGGTCGCTTACGCTATCCATATCTCCCATAATGATATCCGGCCGCCATCCTTGCGCAAGCAATGCATCGCCGCCACCATCTACTCCAATAAGTACGGGTCGATATACCGTAATATAGTTTCTAAGCGCTTGTAAATCTTCTTCATAATGCCGACCGCGTGAAACAACTACAGCATGCCGACCAGGAATTTTCGTATGAAGCGGTAAGCTCGCAAGCGGACAAAACAAATACTCCTTCTCGCGCAACGCATAATGCAGGGTATTATCAATAAAACGCGCTAGCCTCTCGGATGTATTTTTTTCCGCCTTTTGATAGGTTACCTGCCACTCCTCATGTGTTACCGGCAGTAGTCGAGTAAGCATCATCTTATCTCGTTTTCGGAATAAATAGTGACCGTCGATTACTACTTCTTCACCATTCGAGATTTCTCCCGGTAAGCGAGACTGTGCGGGACAATCATACAGCGGTATCCCTGTATCAAGCAGAAGCCTCGCTCCTTGCGCTTCATATTCTCCTGTAAAGGATACCGCGCAATTCACTACCGCTTTTACTTTTTTTTCAATAAGTTCACGGGCTGCCAATTCATCAATATCGGTATGCTCAATGACCGCAATGTCTCCAGGACGTAGCGATGCCGCCATATGTTTTGTGATACGGCCGTATCGAACCGGACCGCAGACAGTGTGACTGTTCCTTCCCAGACGCATGAACATAGTCCGCTCAACTCCTTCCTTACCTAGTATGGAAGGAAGCCGGTTTTTCCATACAGGAGTCTGCCCTTTAAAGGAACATGTTCTATCCTCCCCATTTTTTGCAAAAATAAAGAGAAGGCTACGCCCTATGGCGTTCTCCCTTCTCTCGTAATAGTACATCTTATTTTCTTATAATCTTTCCTTTCCAGCGCTTCATGCCGCCGGATACGTTATAAAGATTTTGGAAGCCTTCTTTCTTCAAAATACGTGCAGCCTGAGAACTGCGGAAACCACTCTCGCAAACAAGGTACGTCTCCTTGTCTTTCGGAATACCGTTTACCGCTGATTTTACCTGGCCAAGTGGAATATTGCGTGCTCCTTGAATATGTCCGTTCCGGTATTCCTTCGGCTCGCGCACATCAATAATTTGCTTGCCCTTCGCCTGCTTCATCGCCTCCTGCAGTTCATCAGCAGATATTTTCTTTACACCGCGCGGAGGCAATATGCGGTAAAGAATAAATACAATTAAAAACCCCAGCAATGCTACAGATAACCAATCCATGTTCTTCTCTCTCTCCTTTTTAAATATACCGTTAATGGTATGGTACTACAGCTTATCCGGGCTTGCAACTGGCAGTAAAAGACCCTGCAAGGCGTATATCTTCACTCATGGAGTGATATTTTTACACCTTCGCTTTACCGATGGATGCGGAATCGATTAACAACCTCCTGGAGCTGAATGGACAGCTCTTTAAGTCGGTGACTGTCATTTAGAATTTCCTGGGCGGAGGCAGCCTGCTGCTGGCTAGAAGCGCCGACCTGCTCCGTGCTCGCTGAAGCTTCTTCGGTTATGGCTGCAATGCTTTCCATCGATTCAGCGACAACCGCTGTATTATGCTCCACTTGCTTTATCTCCCGAGCAATCGCTTCAGTTAGCTCCGTTACCTCACCAATCATATCTGCCATCTCAGAGAAATACGCACCTGTTTTTTCAACCATAGAACGTCCTTCTTGCACAGTAGACACGCCGTCTGCAATCGATTGCGATGCTCGATTCGCTTCCTGTTGCGTATCAGAGATAAGCGTTTGAATCTGAGCGGTAGCTTGATTGGTCTGCTCGGCCAGCTTACGCACCTCACCGGCTACTACCGCGAATCCCTTGCCATGCTCACCCGCCCGGGCCGCTTCAATGCTGGCATTCAACGCAAGGAGGTTCGTCTGCTCCGCAATGCTGGAAATCAAAGTAACGATCCCACCAATTTCGTTTGACTTATCCTCTAGTCCCTGCATCATTCCGGCTGATTGATGAATGCACTCATCTACATCCTGCATCCGGCTCACAGCTTGTCTGGAAACTTCCAGACCTTCCTTAGAAAGCTTGGACATTTTCGTAAACGCGCCAACCATACGGGATGCCTGATCAGAGATATTGTCAATCGTATGCTTCATCGCCCCCATTTCTCCGGTTACTTCACTAACCGAGTCAGCGATGTTAGTCGAACCAGTAGCCAGGTCCTGAATGGTAAGCGCCACTTCTTCTGCAGCTCGTTTTGTCTCCTCACTAGAGATGGTCATATTCTGCGAAGAATGTTCCAGATGGGTAGAAGTCGTCTTCATTGTTTCAATAATGTCACTCATATTTTCAATCATTTTATCGAAGTTCTGACTTAATTTCCCCACCTCATCTTCGCCATGAACATTGGCACGCACCGTCAGATTCCCCTGAGCCAGTTCAGCTGTCACCTCGCTCAAGCGACGAATCGGACGCACAAAGCGGGAAGCGAACAATATGAGTATAATACATGTAAAAATAAGAACTCCAGCTGCGGTAGCTATAGAAATTTTGGCGAGATAGGACAGTTGTTCCGTCGCCTCGCTTGCTGGCGCAGTGATGATAAGCGACCAGCTTGTCCGAGGGATAAATGCATAATAGCTTAACTTATCTTCATTTTCGTACGTATAGCGTAAAGAACCGGTCTGTCCGGTCTGTGATTTTTTAATGATGGAGATTAAGTCTTGATTTGAGTCTTTCAGCACATTTTCTTTAAGTATTTTATCTTTTTCTGGATGTGCAATAACCATGCCATCCTTCTGAACCATGAAAGCATATCCTGTCCTGCCAAGCTTTACATCTGACAGAACGCTTGTCAGATAATCCGTCGTAATGGCTCCAGCCAGAACTCCTTTCCGCTCACCGTCCTCTGTCTCTAGCGGCATGGCTAATACGACGATTTTTTTACCGGTTGTCTTTGCTACAATTACATCAGAAATAGCGGGAAGTCCACTCATAGCGCGTTTGAAATACGGACGATCAGCAATATTGACCTTGTCTCCGCTTGTCGTAACCATATTTCCTTTCTCGTCGCTTACGAAGAAGTAATCAAATTCCTGATTAATTTCCAACTCTTTCTTTAGAAAGGGAATGGCTGACTCCGGCGTTCCATTCTTTACATCATCGGATTGAGATATTGTGCTAAGCACACTTTCCCGCACTGAAATCCACGTGCTAATCTGCTTCTTCAAATTGACAAGTTGCAGATTGGCTTTCTCATTGAAATTTTGTTCGAGAAACTCCGTTGCTTTAGAATGATTAATCCATGCGATAGTGGATAACGATACAACCAAAATGGGTAAAACCACTCCTAACAGCTTGCTTCTCAATGATTTCAAGACACTCTCCTCCCCCTCTTGTCGAATTTTGTCTTTATTACTATATAACCTTTTTCCTAATTCTAGCAATATACAAACAAAAAAAATAAGAATATTTCAGTGCTCATTTCATAATTCATTCATTTTTTGTGATACAGTAGATTTAGATAAAATAGGAAAGGGGTAATAACCATACTTGAACACGCGTTGTTTCAAGCATTATCGGATGGGGTCCTTATCATGGATCGCAACCGTATTATCCAGGAAATCAATCCGGCTGCCACTCGAATGACCGGCTGGAAAACAGGGCAGAAAGTGCCATATTGTCTATTCTGTCAGCATCGAGAAGTGGTGCATGGCGAAGAGCGTTGCCTACTAATGGGGAAAAATGCACCTTCCTACTTTGAATCGGAGATGCCAACCTTGCATGGTGAGAATATACCTGTCTCGTTTAGCACCACTTACCTTCCCACAGAAGACGAAACAATTGAGCACACAGTTCTTATGCTGCGTGATATTTCCCAGAAAAAACAGGAAGAAGAAATGCGCATGGCCAAGTTGCTCGCCCGTCAGACCATTGAAGCACAGGAAGCTGAGCGTAAACGACTCGCACAGGAGTTGCATGACGGAATCGGACAGTCCTTGTACAGCATCTCGATGGCACTCGGCCTTTTACGGCAAACCGTACCGGAGTCCGATGCACAATTATTCACCATAGCATCTTCCACCCTTGCTGATACGATGAAAGAAGTGAAGCAATTATCGGTGGCGCTTCGTCCACCGGCGCTTGACATTCTGGGCCTTAAGGCTGCACTTGTATCTCTTATCCGCCAAGTAGAGCAGCATTTCTCATTGAAAATAACGATATGCTATAATCTTCCCTCAAGTTTGCGCATCCCCTCTTCTATAGAACTACACATTTATCGCATTGTGCAGGAAGCGCTCTCGAATGCAGCCAAACACGCGAAAAGTCCAGTAGTTTTTATATCTTTATGTTCTTTGTCCGATCATTCTGGATTCCACATCATCATTCGTGATAAAGGGAAGGGATTTGATCCGATTCATGTTCATCGACACAGTACCGGACTCGGATTAAAACATCTTGCAGAACGGACAGAACTGCTTGAAGGGAGCATGCACATCGACAGTGCGCCGGGATGTGGTACCGTTCTCCGTTTTGTCATACCATTCGCAAGCATGGAGGAAACTGGCAGTGAAAAAAATTAGCATCGTACTCATTGAAGATCATGTAATTGTTCGATCTGGGCTTACTATGTTTCTGAACAATCAGCCGGATATAATTGTTGTAGGAGAAGCTGCCGATGGAAAGGAAGGACTACTACGGCTACACGCCGTTCGCCCTGATGTAGTTATCACCGACTTATCTATGCCTAAAGGAATGGACGGCTTTACAACCTTACAAGAAATCCGCCTTTCTTTTCCAGATGTGCCCGTTCTTGTCCTAACAATGTATGATGATGAGATTTACTTAAAGGAAGTGTTGCGGCTTGGCGCTCACGGCTTTGTGTTGAAACAAACGGACCCCTATCAACTGCTAGCTGCAATTCGTACGCTTGTGGAAGGGAAGAAATATTATGATACTACTTTTACAGAGGGGACAATTCTTCGCTTCCTGAACGAAATCAAAAAAGAAGAAACGAAAGCCTTGTTAACCGCACGCGAGGAAGAAGTACTGCGTCTTACAGCTAGAGGATATACGAATAAAGAGATTTCAGACAAGCTATTCATCAGTGTAAAAACAGTGGAAAACCACAAAACAAGTCTGATGAAAAAGCTACATATAACAACACGTGCTGAATTGGTACAATACGCCATTGAAAAAGGGCTTTTGCATGTGCAAAAGCCCCTGTAACCACTTGACTATGAGCCGATGTAATGGGATAGCTGCGGTAACATGCGCGTCTCATGAATCATTCCCGACTGACAAAGCGGACAGGCTGGATCGGCCGAAAACGAATATTCCTGTCGCATCCACCCTTTACATATATCGTTCGTGCAGCTCCACACACTCATCTCAAACATCGGAATCTCTTCCACCTGCTGTTTGCCTCGCATGAAAGCCATATATTTCCCGCCCTTCCCGTGAAAGTATCCATAGTATGTCTTTCTCTGCGATTTTTATGCTTTTTTGTCGAAAAAAGCGAAACAGCACTTCTTTTGATAACCTTTGTCGAGTTGGTAGGAACTTTTTCATTTATGCCGTATTCTTTATTATAAAGCATGTGAGGATGAGGAGGATGATATAGAATGCAAAGCAATAGCATGTGGATGGCGTCAAAAGATGTGGCCGAAAAACTGGATGTAAGTGTGCGTACCGTACGCAATTGGATAGATACATTCAGCCCATATATGGTGCTGCAAAAAAACAGTCAGGGTCACTTCCTCTTAAGCGAACAAGCATTCAATCTGCTCATTGAAATTAAGCGAGTCAAAGATTCGGGAATTCAAACGCTGAAAGAAGTCGAAGAAGTGCTATTGCTCGAAAAAATCCTCCCCGAGAAAAAAGAACTGGATATCGACTATGATCTAGCTGCTGAAAGCTCTCCTCAAAGACCGGAAGCTGATACGGCACACTATTTATTCAATCGAATGAACGAAATGGAACGACACTTAAGCCAGCAATTGTTCGAGACCTTGCACGAACTTAGCCAAGCGTATGAAACTTCCGCCGCACAACGGCAAAAAGAGGCGACGCTCCCGGAAGATTTAATGCTTACACAATACTACAAGGAAATTCTGCTTAAGATGGAAGAGATGGAGAAAAAGCAGGAAGAACTGCGCCTTGAACTTCGCAAAATGAATTTCGAAATTCAAATGATCGGCGCTATGCAAAAACAGGAAGAAAAAAGGAAAAAGGGCTTTTCCTGGTCTCTTTTCGGCTTTTCAAGCAAAGCAAAGCGCAAGCGAGCACAAACGTAAAAAACTAGAGCATACATGTATATCCCCTTCAGGGTACCACAGTAAAAAGAAAGAATTTTACTGTAGTACTTTGAAGGGGATTTTTCATTTTTCCCCATGCGTCGATTTTTACGGCGAACGTCTCTGTTCCGAAACGCAACTGGCCAAACAAGCGGATGATAGCTTGGCGTATTAGCTTTATCCATATCCGAGTCGAAACAAAGACGTGTGGAAACAGACGACACACCGAGCGTTCGCATAAGGGTATGTTGATCCGAAAAGTTAAACCGGTATGCTTTTCTATGTCCAAACTTCCTCCCGCAATTCTTCCACTTGAGTCAAAAACGAATCATTCGCGGAAATGTCCACATAAGGTCTAACCTTTCTGCCGGTTGTACAGCTAAATTGCTCTGCACACTCCAGGCTTCTTCCCGCAGCATATATAATTCACCTAGTTCCCTGCATATCGTTTGGCCTACATGGCCATATCCTCCAACCACGACAATGTGTTCCTTCATGAAAGTCTCCTCCGCTACATCGTATGTTATAGACTAGATCACTCGAAACAAAATAATGGTCGCCCTTCATCTGTATCAATCTCTTCTAAAAGCAAAATATCCTTCAATTAAAAAAGAACTAAAATAACGATTAACACGTGTAAATCCCGCTTCTTCTAATAATGCTGTCATGGCCAAAGGCGATATCGGATCGCATTTGCAACCGATTGAGGCAGCAAAATTTTCCCACTCCTCTTGCGAAATACCAGCCTCTAACATATGACTTCGCAAATGGAATCAGCCAAACAGAAGGTTATTGCACCATCGGAGGACTCCTCGTCTTCACAAAGCTACCGAACCATGCTACCGGACATATTACGCGAGGCTGTCCCGTTTGATGCAGCTTGCTGTACTACTATGGATCCACAAACGCTTCTCTCTACCGGGGCAATAACGGAAAAAAGCATAGAAATGCTGCATCCTCAATTGATATTTTGACATGGTAGCGTGGTTGGAAGGAGGCGATTCAGAAAAAGAAGAGGTTGGATGCGCCTTGCGCTCCAGCAGAAGAAAGGCAAACGTGTCTTTTTCCGACCGCTCCCGCCCACCGCCCTGCCTTCTTTTCTTACCTCTCACCACAAGAATTTGTCGATTTATCAAATCAGATGTATATAGCAGAAGCGTATGGATTATCTTTGCGCGAAAAACAAATTCTCGAACGTGTATTAAAAAGTTTCTATACTAAAGAACTCGCCCTCTCGCTTCAGTCTGCCTCATTCTGATAAATATAGTGACTTATCGTTTTAACAAACTTTCTGTATATGTCCATGAGCGTTTCCAGCAAAATAAAAAAACCTAAGTTCGATGAAATTTCGAACTTAGGTTGCATATGGTCCTTTATTCCTTCACTTCACTGGCATACATTTCTTCCCCAGCGCCTCTGGTTTCTTGATTCATGGCCTCTTCTTCGGCCTTATCCAGCCTGCGCAGCATCAAACGAACTATACGTAGATGGTCAACCTCAATTACTTTAAACTCGTAGCCGTGCGCGTAAACAACCTGCCCTACCTGCGGTGGAAACTCCACCTGCGAGAACACCCATCCACCGATCGTATCATAATCGTCAGAATTAATATCCAATCCGAAACGATCATTCACTTCTTCAATCAACAGGCGGCCGTCCACAGAATATGTTGTATCCGCTTTCTGCTCGATATGCGGTCGCTCTTCATCAAACTCGTCCTGGATTTCCCCAACGATTTCTTCGAGGATATCTTCCACAGTTACAAGTCCCGCCGTCCCACCATATTCATCGATGACAATAGCCATCTGAGAACGGTTACGCTGCATTTGCTTCAGCAAGTCGCTAATATGAATCGATTCAGGAACACGCTCTACCGGACGAATGATGGAGTTCAAGTCGTTCTTTTTGTCGCTCATGTACAATCGGTAGATGTCCTTTATATGGACGAAACCGATAATGTTGTCCTTATCACCTGCTGCTACCGGGTAGCGCGTATGCATTTCTTCCATAATGACCTTGAATGTCTCCTCGAAGTCATCATCTTGGAACACGCAAACCATGTCCGTTCGTGGGATCATGATCTCACGGGCATTACGCTCCGCAAATTCGAACACGTTATCCACAAGCGTTAATTCCGTCTGGTCAATCAAGCCGCTTTTGTGACTTTGTTGCATCAAAATTCGGATTTCTTCCTCGGTATGAGCCGAATCATGGTCTGTCGTCGGCTGAATGCCAACGAAACGCAGGAAAAAAAATGCGGCTCGGTTTAACACCCAGATAAACGGGTACATAATTTTGTGGAAGAAAATCAGCGGTCCCGCTGTCCACAATGTCGTTGTCTCCGCTTTTTGAATGGCCATGGATTTCGGGGCCAGTTCCCCCAGCACAATGTGGAGAAACGTGATTGTCGCAAAAGCGATAATGAAAGAGAGCGTATGGGTAAGCGTCTCCGGTACATGCAGAGCATGCATAACCGGTCCAAGCAATTCCGCGATGGCTGGCTCCCCAATCCATCCAAGCCCCAGCGAGGCAAGCGTAATCCCGAGCTGGGTCGCCGACAAATACGCATCCAGATTATCCGTCAGCGTCTTCGCCAGATTGGCACGCTTGTTTCCTTCCATCACGAGTTGATTAATTCTGGTGCTCCGGACTTTCACAATCGCAAATTCCGCTGCCACAAAGAAACCATTTAGAAAGACCAGAAGAAAAACGGCAGCAAGGTAAAGTAAGGCAGACAGTGGGTCAGTACTCAACTAGACTCTGTCACTCTCGAGAATGACAGATACACCTCCTTTGTCACATCAAAAAATATAGAACACGTACATCCACCCATATAATTTATTTATACCACATGATAGACAATTTATAAACGGGCTGCGCGCATTGCGCACAGCCCACCCGTATCTCCTATTAGTCCTCGTTATTAGACGTGAAAATCCAGATGTATTCAAGCAGTTGCATTACAGCTACCAGCGTGGAAGCGACGTATGTGAGCGCAGCAGCACCTAGCACTTTATCTACACCTCGTTTTTCGTCTCCTGCAACAAAGCCTTCCGCCAGCATTAAACGCTTGGCTCGCGAACTTGCATTAAATTCTACCGGCAGCGTAACCAGTTGGAACGCTACAGCTAAGGAGAAGAAAATAATCCCAATAAGCAAAAGGTTGGTCATTTTAAAGAATACGCCTGCTAACAAAAGAAAAGGGGCGATTCCAGACGTTATGTTTACGGCAGGGAACATGCGATGACGCAGTACCAGCATGCTGTATCCTTCCTTATGCTGAATGGCGTGGCCGACTTCATGTGCTGCAACAGAAATTGAAGAAATCGAATTACCGTAATATACCGGCTCTGATAGGCGTACCACATTGGATATCGGGTCAAAATGATCCGTTAATTTTCCTGGAACCGGTTCAACAGGTACTTGATACAGGCCATTATCGTCGAGAATCCGACGTGCTACCTCCGCCCCACTCATTCCTGACCGCGCAGGAACTTGCGAAAACTTGTTAAAGTTGCCCTTTACTTTAAACTGTGCCCAGATTGTCAGCGCGAATGCCGCTAAAATCAAGGGGGTCATCCATGTGAAAATCAAGACTTTTCTGCCTCCTTTATCTGTTTGTTCGGATTAGTTTCTACTTAATTATATATCCTTAAAATGGCGCGTCGCCGAGCAGAAGCATAAGCGTTTGCAGAAGCGAGCCACCCTGTACCGACAACTGCCGTGCAACCAAGCGTGCCTGCTTCTCATCCATTGTTTTTAAACATATCTTCAATTCTTGTACACGTTCTTCGAGTCTGCGCATATCGCCCTGAATTTCCTGCACATGCTGGACAACTTCTATCGTCTCACGCTTTACGCTTCCCGTCTGCCATCCGGCCATCTGCTCCTTAATCTCTTCGAGTGTAAGCTTCTGCCGCTTCAAGCTCTCGATGAAACTCAGACGTTCCAGTGTGTCTTCTGGATAGAGGCGATAATTTGCTTCTGAACGCTGCGCGCTCAAAAGACCTAAGTTCGTATAATAATCGATGGTGCGCTTACTTACCTGCGCCTGCGCCGCTACTTCTCCTATACGATATAACTTCCCATCGGTTTCACTTCCTTTCCCCCTACCTTTATCTTACCACAATACCGAAAAACCAGACAGTCGAACGTGATGGTTAACGTACCGGTTATACGCGGTAAGGATTAGATCTATGCGGATATTCACCCGCAAATGCACGCTCTAACCTTAAAAGTGGCGCTTCCTCCCATTCTATATGAACAAGCGTGCCGTCCTCATAGCCTGCAATCGGGATGTATCCATTCTCAAGCGGTGCCTCTTCCTCAAGGAATTGATACTCAGTTAGTGCCATCAGTGTTGTGGCCAGCGGATTGGCTTCCAACTCGCTTAGATTCACAACTTGATATACATCAAGCAGCTGCGGCGTCATCGTTACCACGAGCAAGCGTGTCTCTTCATCTGCCCGATTCTTCCCAACTTTCTCTCCAATCCACAGCAAAAGTTCTGCTTCACGTGCCTGTGGATTGGGATGACGCCGCATCATCCAAAGCGCACGGAATATTGTACCCATGACAAGCTCCCGAGCTCCTTCTTCACCAAATCGATTCTCCATTAACCGGTAATCAAAATAAAACGAGAATCCGTGCTCACGCAGGCGGGAGAGTTCCAGCTCTTCTCCAGAAATCGTCCTCTCAGTCATTTCCTCCGCTTCTTCCTTCTCCGGATCATATCGGTAAGCTGCAAGCATAAGCTCTCCGGCCCGTTCCGTTTCGTGACCAGAAAAAGAAATTGCTTCTGAATATAGATGCATAACCCCTGCTTCCACATCCGCCAAATAATGTATCCAGATGCGCTCTTGTTCAAGGAAACGAACCGCTAGATAACGGTCCGTTTCCTTCGTTATATGAAAAGAAAGCGGATAACCGAGTGGGTCTTCTGGATCGGTCACAACCCATAGTACGGCAATCCAATTGTCCTTATGACGCGAAAAATCAAGATATACTTCCGCATCCGCCTGTTCGCCGAAGCTATCGATATCTTCATATATGATACATACCTCTACATCACCTTCAGAGGTTAACCGGGGAAAATAACGGATACCGTCTTCCTGGATCATTTTGTATATATCCTGAAAAGCCAGTTGATCCAACGTCTCTCCGAGTGTATCACCGCCTAAAAAGGCACTTTTGGTGGGCAAAGATATGGATGGCTTTATCGTTCTCCATTCTTCCATAGTATTCCCGCTCCCTCTACTCTTCTCCAAGCAAGTTTTTCTTAATTACTTTCCATTTCTCCATTTTTTTAAAGAATGTATAGTCCGTCGAATCGATTTGGATAGGCGTCATGGTAATATACTTGTTTCGAATCATATGATAGTCATTGTTGTTGATTTTTTTCAGCTCCCCGTATTCACGGTCCAGCCAATATTCCGGCACTCCGGATACTCCCGGTTTTTCATCAATACGGTCGCGATAATGATGAATATCGAGTCCTGTTACTACAACGCCGCGCAACTCATCGCTTTTGATATGCGGAACATTAATGTTAATTAGTACATCGACTGGAATATCATGAATCTTAATCTCTTCCCATATTGGGCGTACAAGCTCTTCTACTTCACCAAAATCATCTTTATGAAAATGATTCTCATACGATACCGCTATCGCTGGCACTTCATAAATTACCGCCTCGCGTGCGGCGCTTACAGTTCCTGAATAATAAATGTCTTTACCTAGGTTGAGTCCCGCATTAATGCCCGAGATTACCAGATCCGGACGCTCCTGCAAAATGACGTTAATTGCCATTTTCACACAATCGGCAGGAGTTCCGTTTACCGCCCATGCTTGTATATGCTCCATTCCATGAAAGTCTACTTTTTTGACCGTTAGACCTTCTCGCACTGTAATCCTGTGGCCTTCTGCGCTTCGTTCTGTATCAGGCGCTACGACAATAACCTCCGCCAGTCCGTCAAGCGACTTCACCAATTTATGAATACCCAACGCATGAATGCCGTCATCGTTTGTTACTACCACTTTATACATTGCTCGTAATCCTCCACATCGATGTTTTTCTTTCTATCCATTGTACTCGTTCATGTATGAAAAAGCACGAAAATACAACCCATTATTTGAAAGCGCTTCGCTTGTACCCAATTTGTTCTTTGTTCACAAATTGTTTAGAAACAGCATTTGCGGCTCATGGAAAATCCATGTATATTGATTGAGGAATCATTTTCAGGCAATCCATACAAACATCAAAAAGGCGCGGCAAAAACATGGATAGAAAGGAAGTATCATGAAGATTTTGCGAGAATTCGAACGTGTTTTCGAGACGCATAATATCCCATACCGTTTAGAACAAAAAGAAGAGCACCATTATCTTTACCGTACAGATGAAGAGATGCGGGACGCTGGTATGACGCCCGATAACGTGATGCTTGATTTGTTCTTTGATCATAAGAATGAAGCCATGTTTCTTGGCATGATTCGCGTTCCCCACAAGCTGCGCGGCAAAAACATCGGGGCCGATATCGTAACTATCATGAAAGAATTCGCAAAGGAACACCACTGGGTCATTATTTTGGAAAGCGCACCGGAAAACATCCTATTCTGGCAGAAGATGCATTTCTCGAGTTTCATGTATGAGTCATACGGCTTCTGGATGATGGGCTACGGCGCAAAAAGCAAACTGATTTTCAAGGTGAAATGGACACAGATGAAAAAAAACCTGTATGCAGAAGCATTATAGATACCCAAGGGTGTTGATTATCCAGTACGATCCAGAGTGGATAGCCACCACACCGTGCCCCAAACGGGCGTCGGTTCGTCTCCGGAAGCGTAGAGAGCCGCTTTTTGCTCAGGCCAGGCGGGACCGCAAAACATCCGGGTAGACGCGAAGAAGGAGACAGTTGCTGTCCTTTTTCGCCTAGCCTGGGCAACCGCTCGGGAAGGGAAACGAAAGGCCTTGTTTGTGTCCCGTTGTGGTGGTCTTTTCCTCTCTAAACAATCAACACCCTTGCTATCCATAGATAGATAGAAAAGAATGACGCGTACGACGTGCGTCCCCTTTGTTTTTCTCATATGGAGCGTGTGACGCCAAGGACGAAATCGACCGGCAACTGTCTCCCGCTTCGAGAAACCCAGATGTTTTGCCGGTCCGGCCTTGGCACCACAAAGCGGCCGTATCTCTTCCTTGTGAGAAAAAGACGAGGGAACATGTCGACGCGTGCATCTTTCTTTTTTCAATATATGGATAATCAACAGGTGTGATAGATACATATTTTTCAAGCGATACAAATCGGAAAGAAGCAGATGTCGCTTTCATATGCATAAAAAAATTCGCCATATGCAGATGAGAAAGATTATTCTCCTACATATGGCGACGTATCCTATCTATATACATCTGATTTGATAAATCGACAAATGTTTATGGTGGGAGGTAAGAAAAAGACACGTTGGCCTGTCTTCTGCCGGATCGCAGGGCGCATCCAACCTCTTCTTTTTTCCGAATCACCTCCTTCCAACCACACTCCCCTGTCAAAATATCAAGTGTAATTTAAAACTTCACGCAGTAAGGGGGTTCGTACGTCCCTTACTGCGTGTTAGTTGAACGCATCAGACCTTTAAGGGGAAATTATTGAATCCGTTCCACTTTCCTGAATGGGTAAAATATGAACTCTGCTCGGCCGACGATGCTGCTCTGAGAGATAAAACCAATTTCACGACTGTCCATACTTCGGTTCCGATTATCTCCCATCACAAAATAAGAATCAGGTGGCACCTTAATTTTGTCGAATTCTCCTAGCGTTATTTCATTGATGTACGGCTCGTCCACTATACTTCCGTTCCGATACAGCGTACCATTCCTAAGCTCTAATTCATCGCCTCCTACCCCGATAATCCGCTTAATGTAATCCTCCCTATCATTAGCATGCAATACGATAACATCTCCGTAGCTTGGATTCTTCATCTGATAAATCCACTTATTCACTACAATCCGTTCGTGGTCTTCCAAAGTCGGGTACATGGAAATGCCTTCTACTACATACGGAGCAAAAAAGAAAATACGTATACAGACAATCCCGATGACGAGAGCCAAAAACCACCTGCTCCACTGTACTATTCCCGCATTTTTTTCCACCGTTCCGCATCCCCCTGCGTTGATTTGTTTACTTCTATTTTCCCTATTTTTAGGCTATCTGTACAGGGGGATAGGTTGTCGAATAAAGAGTTATTTTGCAGCAGCTTTACGTTTCGGACGGATGGGATTCTCCTCCCAGTTCAGTTCTACATCCCCATTAACAAAAGTTTGGCATGCAAGCCGATATCCCTGGTCAATCAAATCCTTACCCAGCCTCTCTACCTCCTTCTTGCTTACCTTGCTCAAGTTCTGTGCTCCATCATCAATTTTTACAACGCATGTACCGCAAATACCCCCCCCACATTTATAGGGAATACCGCCTTCATAACGAATCGACATACGCAATAGATTTGATTCTTTAGATACCTCTAATTTTTTTCCACTAGTTTTGAAGTCAATTTTTTGCATCGTTTGTTCCCTACCTTTCGTATTCTAATTATTCTAACTATATCACACGCGCTTTGTTTTTGGTATACAATATACTAAAATTTTTATTTTTTAATATTTTATAATTTAAAACTAGTATGGTTACGCTTTTTTTTATATACTTTTTGGTATACAAAATACATTTGAGTAGGTGAAAAGATTGGATGCGATTAAAATCGGAATTATCGGCCTTGGTACTATTGGACATGCAGTCGCGTCATATAGCATGGAACATTATGCGAAACAAATCGAAGTAAAAGCTGCACTTGTTCGTAACGAATCCCGGGATTACCGTTTGCCCGCTTCCTGCCTTATTACGTCGGATGAAGATGCGTTCTTTGCCGAGGATATGGATATTATTGTAGAAGCAGCCGGACATACAGCCATAAAAAAATACGGTGTACGTGCGCTTCATCACGCTTCTTTCATCGTGGCAAGTATCGGGGCACTGGCGGAAGAAAACATACTGGAAGAGTTGAAGGCTACAGCAGTGCAACATCGTACTCAATTGCTCGTTCCCTCCGCTGCTATCGGCGGGTTGGACCGCATCTGTGCCATGACCCTTGAAGAAATCGACCGTATCGAGCTGGTTACGCGTAAGCCCCCGGCTGCTTGGTATGGTACACTCGCCGAAGTAAAAGTGGATCTTTCTTCCGTGTCCAAACCGACACTCATTTTTAGCGGAACGGCTAACGAATCGGCATTACTATTTCCCGAAAGTGTCAATGTATCTGCGGCTTTGAGTCTGGCAGGAATCGGATTTAAAAATACGCATGTGCGAGTGTATGTGGATCCTACCGTTACACAGAATACACATCAGATTATTGCGGAAGGATTCGCTGGAAGAATTGAGTTATCCTTGCAAAACACACCCTCAGCAAACAATCCGAAAACAGGATACATTGTCGCAATGAGTATTGTTAAAGTGTTACGTCAATATACGAATCCATTTGTGATAGGCGTATAAACCTTTATCTATGAATATAGACATAGATAAAAGAAAAGACCCCAGAAAATTTTTGGGGTTTTTCTCTTTTCTATCGTCAAATTAATACTTTTCAGCTAAAATAAATGAAACAAAAGTATTTTCAAAACTATTATAATAGTCATATATTTCTTTTGTGAACAAGAAGTATATGTCGTTGTAAAGAAAGAAAACACCCTCCCATTTTATTCCAATCGAATCGCTTAAAAAACTCGCGTGACATGCGCTAAACGTTGCTTACGCAATAGCTTGGCACCAGCCAGGTTTTCTAATACCCAGATATTTTGTCGGTCCGCATGAAATGACGCAAAGCGGCCGTTTAGCTTCTTTGTGGAAAAAGGACGCGCGAAGGTGCCTGCGAGTTTTTCTTATACGGACAAGTAAATGAGAAAGGGGAGCATAGTATGATGCGGATGTCGATTCGAAAGAAATTGTTTTACGGATTTCTCACCGTCCTCCTGCTATCTGGCATCGCGACAGGAATCGCCAGCTATCAACTTTCAGTAGTCGATCGAATTTATCAGCAAGTAATCAGTGAGCGCATAGAAAAAATGACACTGGTGAAGGAATTGACAGCTCTGGCCAATGAACAATCGGCAACCCTGCGCGAATATTTGCTAACAGGGGATGAAGGCAGCTTAAAATACTATGAAGCAGCCAAAAATGAATACATAAAGCTCAGTGGAAAACTCGGTGCTGCTACCGGTCAGTCCGAAAACAAAGAACAGCTCGATCAATTAAACCAGCTCCAGACCTCCTACAACGATACAGCCTACCAGATCATTTTCTATAAACAGCAAAACAACCAGCAAGAGTACCTACGTTTAATACAAGAGAAAGAAAAAGTAACAAGCAGGCAGTTCCTTGCCAAAGCCAAAGAGTTCGGACTAGCACAGCAGGAACTTCTTCAGAAGAGTAGCGCCGAAACCACTAATAGTGTAACCGTTATCAAAATGACAATTTTTATTATTTGCTTGCTTGCACTTGCTGGCAGCTGTTTGATCGCTATTTATATCAGCCGCCTTATTTCCATTCCGGTACGTGCACTGACAGCTAATGCAAGAGAAATCGCAGCCGGTGTTCTGTCAGGAACAGATGTGATTGTCAAAAACAAAGATGAGTTGGGTGAAATGTCACAAGCATTTAACCTAATGAAGCAAAACATTCGAACGCTCATTCAGAAATCCGACAGTACAGCAAAACGTGTAGCCGCCTCCTCGAAAGAACTATACGTTAGTGCGGAGCAAACAGCAGAAATCGCCACCCAGGTCGCTTCTACTATTCAGGAGGTAGCAAGCGGTGCCGAGCGACAGGCAAAAGGCATGGGTGAAAGTAAGCATGCTATCGGTGAAAATGCACAGGCCGTACAGCGGATAGCAACGGCAACCTCTACAGTATCCAGTTCAGCATCCGATGTACTAGAGGAAGCACAGCAAGGGCAGGCTGTCATCACGAGAGCCATACAGCAAATGCAAAACATTCAGAAGTCTGTCAAAGAATCGTCTGATATTATTCATGCTTTGGGAGAAAGCTCGCAGGAAATTGGCAACATTGCACAAGTGATTCAGCAAATTGCCGATCAAACGAATCTGCTTGCATTAAATGCGGCAATTGAAGCAGCACGAGCAGGCGAGCACGGTAAAGGCTTTGCCGTCGTTGCCGATGAAGTACGAAAGCTGGCTGAGCAGTCCCGGCACTCAACAGAGCATATTGCTGCACTTATCGTTCAGATTCAACAACGTACAGGACAGGCGATACAAGCGATGGATTCTGGAACGGACGAAGCAGAGTCAGGTACGCTTATTGTAGATGAAGCAGGCAGCGCATTTATGCGTATCGTCACGCTCGTTCAGCATGTGGCAGAGGAAATTCAGGAGGTTTCTTCCAGCGCGGAGGAAATCTCGGCTGGCACATTACAGATGACATCCTCTTTGGAACAATTACTGCTTGTCTCAGAAACGATCGCGAATGGAACACAGGGGGTAGCTGCCGCCGCCCAGGAACAGTTGGCTTCTATCGAGGAAGTTACCACTGCAGCCGATTCTCTCAGTAAACAGGCACAGGAATTACAGACTGAAATTAGCCAATTTAGAACATAGAATAAAAACGATCGGAAGAAAGCTAGGACGCTTGTGCAAACAAGGTTCTAGCTTTCGTATATTGTATACCATTTAAAATTAAAATGACCCACTGCTTTTTACTCCTTCGCATACCCTTAGAGAATCAGAAAGCGGCGAGGATGGCAAGGAAACAAGAAGGTCAATTTGTACCGGCTGACCCGGTGGTAGCGGAACAGGAGCAATTGTACATATTTCACAGTCACCCGCCTCGCCGAATACTTCTCGCATAATATCCGTTGTTTCTTTCGTAACCTGACTCCAATCTTCTTTCGTGCCAATACAGTTAATATAATAAACGATTTTAATAATGTGGTCGATTATATCCAAATCTTCAACAATACGTTTTAGCATGCTTAACTGATTCACAAGGCTGCGACGTGCGCATGCTTCCAGCCATTTCGAGGATAATTGCTTACCAATAATATGACCTTCATAGAATAGATTGCTGGGACAGTGTACCTGAATGCCGCTAACGTATACATGATACTTGTCGGCTGTGGACGTAATATACGATTTAGTAATATCCGGACAATCCGTTAGTTCGATGCCGTAAAGCGCCAGCCTTTTTTCAATGCGCATCTCATATCGCCTTCCTGGCCGTCGCTGCCGCTGTTTGCTTTTCCAGCTCTTTTTTAAACCGTTGAAAGAATTCATCCGCATCGAGGGACGTTACATACTTTTTATCGATTAACGCATAAGGGCTCATCTTGCAAGCAACGCAAATTCCTCCGCATTTCATCTCTACCAGATGCACAGTATCCTCGGGTACATGCTCCTTCACGAACGCGAGAGCGTTCTGTGAAGAGGCATGGCGGTTTACGTTGTTCTGGCAAAACTCCACTTTAATTTTGTTGCTCATTGTATACCCTCCCTTATCAACGATTCGCTATGGTTGCATTTGTAGCGCTTCAAGATACGCCGCCTTCGAGTTGGCAATATGGATTTTCGCCAGATGTTCTGCCAGTTCACTGTCCCCGTTCTGTACTGCAAGCGCAATGGCGCGATGCTCTTCAAGCGACTTGCGCAATCTGCCCGGTACTTCCTGTCCGACCGTTGCGAACGCCTGAATATATTCAAGCAGACTATGCAGCATTTCGTATAAACGCGGACTCCTCGCCATCTTATAAATCGTTTCGTTCACATCGATGTGCAAATCGGTAAGGTGCTTCGTATCCAAATCTGTTCGCTCCAATAATTTTTCAATCTCTTTAATTTGGTCGGCAAGCTGAATCTTATCTTCCTCTATTACTTTGTTGGCAGCCAGCTTAACTGACAGACTTTCCAGCGAGGATAAAATCGTAAAAATTTCAACAATTTCTTCTGTAGTCATTTTCGAAACAACTACACCTTTGCGTGGGAGTGTTTTTACGAAGCCTTGCGATTCTAAGCGAAAAAGCGCTTCACGAATCGGCGTGCGGCTAATATTCAGTTTATCCGCCAATTCACGCTCCACGATTCTCTCGCCTGCTACCAATTCGCCGTTCAATATCATCCCCTTAATATAACGATACACTTTATCCCGTATAGGACTTAGCTCTTCTTTTGCCCATGTGTCAGCTTGCATACAATATTCCTCCTTGTATCTCTTTCTTTTAAGCTTACTGGATACCATGCAAATTCACAACCTTACGACAAGAACACGGCACCATAAAGCAAGGAAGAACTCATAACAAGGGCAGGGTGAACTTTCATTCGCTCCACAAACAGATAACTAAGTCCGATTAATAAAATAGGATACCGGATACCAGCCTGAAAAAAACGTTAGACAACTGCCCGCCACTCATGGTGCTCCCCCATTTTTTATGGTGCTTGCAGAAGCCGTCTCCGCAGTGCAAGCCCTAAAAATAGGATGCCGAGTAAGCAGAATATTAGTGACATCATAAATACGGTTCGCAGACCTGAAACTACATAAGGTGCATAAGCCGCTTCCTTTGTTACCATCCACCTTGAAATGGAGCCGGGGAATGCGTAATCCAAAAACGAAATGCCCATTGCCGTCCCAAGTACCAGCCCCAAATTGCGGACCAGTGCTACCATCCCTCCGACGGCACCTAGACTACTTTTATCGACGCTTCCCATAATTAAGCTATAATTCGGCGATGTAACCATCCCCATACCGGCGCCAAGAACCAAAAGACTGAGACCAAGCAGACTCACAGGCGTCTGCTTGCTGATGAAACTGAGCAAGATGAGTGCCCCTGACATAGAAATAAGTCCTATCATCGTAATTTTTGACGATCCATGCTTATCAGACAGCGAGCCGCTAATCGGTCCCATAATCCCTAACGCAACCGGATACATCATAATCATAATGCCTGCTTGCGACGGTGCGAAATGCCGTACCCCCAGTAGATAGAATGGAAGGGTCACCTGTGTAGCGAACACAGCAACAAACGTGGCCAATCCAACAAACATACCGGCCGAAACCGCCGGCTTTGCAAACAGAGATACATTAAGGAACGGTTCTCGCTTTCGCCTGACGCGCCTGCCAACCCAGTAGTATAATCCTACGAACGCCAACAGGCTAAGAGCGAATGTAAACAAGATGCCTCTCGAGGTCCATCCCCAGGCATTTCCGTTGGAAATACAAAAGATAAATGTGATAATGCAAACTGCGAACAATATCCCGCCGACCCAATCCGGCGTGTGTACGACTCCCGACGAATCGGTCGGAATATAGCGAAATGCAAGAAAGGTAGCAATAACCAGCACTGGTACATGTATAAGGAATAGCCAGTGCCAGTTCAGCCAGTCCATAATCAGTCCGCCAATCATCGGACCGCTCAACGCTCCTAGCGCAACGGCAGTACTTACGAATCCAAGCGCCCGACCACGCGATTCAGTGGGAAAGTAGCGGCTAACCAGTCCAATATTCGTCGCCTGAAACATAGCAGCGCCGAATGCCTGAATAACCCGAAGCACAAGCAGTCCATATACCGTCTCCGTAAATAAAGTTAGGAGTGAACTAAAACCGAAAATAATATATCCTATATTATGAATTCTCTTGCTCCCGAACCGATCGCCCCATTTGCCCATCATTGGAAGAAGAGCGGCGATAACGAGCAGATAGCCGGAAGCAATCCACTGCATAAGGGAGATATCCTGCTGAAAAGTAGCGGAAAGTCCCGGTAGTGCGATGTTGACGATTCCCGCCGTCAGATGGGAAACGAATGCCCCCAGACAAATCGCCAACAGCATGCGATTTAATTCTGCCGTTCGTGCCCCGGTCCTCTGAGCGGGGACCACGCCATGCGGCTTGACTAACGGTTGTGCCATCCATACCGCCTCTTTGTACCGGAGAAGCTTTTCTTCTTCCGTTATTTTTTGATATCAGCCTGTACTAGGACTTCGAATTCATTCCCAAGATAATTCTGTAGCGCCTGGAGTGCGGCGACGCCAACCGCTGTATCCTGCTCACCATTTCCACCGCTGACACCAACTCCGCCTATGACCTCCCCATTCACTACTATAGGAAAGCCCCCGACAAAAATAGCGAACTTGCCCGGAATCATCTGCTGAATACCAAAAGCCTCACCTCCGACGGCTGCAGGCCCTCCTTCTTTATTAAATAGGTGGGTGGAACGCTTATGACCGGATGCGGTGAACGCTTTGGCCATCGAAATCTCTACCCCGGTAACACGGGAGCCGTTCATTCTCTCTAGCGCAATAGCATAACCCCCGTCGTCCACAATACAAATGGTTTCTAAGACCCGGATTTCCT
This sequence comes from Aneurinibacillus migulanus, assembly GCF_001274715.1. Classification (GTDB taxonomy): domain Bacteria; phylum Bacillota; class Bacilli; order Aneurinibacillales; family Aneurinibacillaceae; genus Aneurinibacillus; species Aneurinibacillus migulanus. The sequence continues at coordinate 4,745,218 of NZ_LGUG01000004.1, forward strand.
CCGCTTTTTTCCGTGCCGCTTCAATCATAACCTTCGCTTCTTCGAGCTCTAACCGTAATACTTGCCGCATCTCTCATTCTCCCTTCTTCTTTTGCTTTCTTCCGCCTTCACGGTAGGTAGTCCCCCCCACTGAGTGAAGTTTCATTTTATCGATAGATTGTCTTGGCTTGAACATAAAAGTCCAATGCATCACGTCCACTCTCACGGTAAGTGGCCGTACTGGAATTTTTCATGCCGCCGAATGGCGCATTATATGCGACTCCGGTTGTCGGTTTATTAACTTTTACCATGCCAGCCTCGATTTGTTCGGTAAACTGGGTTGCTGTTCTCTCATCAGATGTACAAATCGCTGCTGCTAATCCGTATTCTGTATCATTGGCCAGTGCGAGCGCTTCATTAAACGAGGAAACCTTCAGTACACCGATAACCGGGCCAAAAATTTCTTCTCGCATAATCTTCATCTCCGGATGTACATCGACGAATATAGCTGGTGATACGTAATAGCCTTTGCCAAGCTTCCCTTCCGTTAATTGTTCACCGCCAATTAGAAGTGTTGCTCCTTCCGCCTTGCCACTTTCCACATATGCAAGCACGTTATGCAGTTGACTTTCATTAGCGAGCGGTCCTAGCTTTACACCTTCATCCAGACCGTTACCAACAGTAAGCTTCCCTGTCGCCTCCACAAGCCGCTTGACATATGTGTCATATATCGCTTCCATCACAAATACGCGACTCGTCCCTGTGCAAGCCTGCCCTGTTAGGCTAAACCCCCCGGCAATCGTCATTTGGACCGCCTGATCTACATCGGCGTCATCCATTACGATAAGCGGATTTTTTCCGCCTAATTCAAGTTGAAGACGCGTCCTGAACGAGGCATTTTTGTAGATTTGCTCCCCAGCATGTGTAGAACCGGTAAATGTAACTGCATTAATCTCTTTATGCGAAACAAGGATGTTTCCGATTTTCGCTGCGGAACCGGTAATGAAGTTCAGTACACCAGCCGGCAATCCAGCTTCATGTAAACACTCGACAAAACGAAGTCCGGCAAGCGGCGTATCTGAAGCCGGTTTAAAAATAACCGTATTGCCTGTCACCAGAGCAGGTGCGATTTTGCGTGCGGGAATCGAAATAGGGAAATTCCATGGTGTAATTATGGAGACGACACCGAGAGGTTCCTGCCTCGTATAGAGCAAGCTTCCATCGTCGGTGGGAAGCGTCTGACCCATTACATTTAATCCTTCAGAAGCGTAATAACGTAGTGTTTGCGCCGAACGCTTCACTTCCATTACCGCCTGCGCCAGCACTTTTCCTTCCTCTCGGGTTAATTCTCGTCCATATTGCTCGGCTCTTTCTTCCAATAAATCGGCCGCCCTGTAAAGAATGGCCGCTTTGTTCGACGGAGAGTACTTCGCCCACTCTTTCTGCGCTTGGCGTGCAGAAGCAATGGCTCGCTCTGCATCCTCTTCGTCAGAAGCCGGAAATCTACCTATGCAATCATCGCTATCGGCAGGGTTTATGTTTTCAAAATATTGTCTCGTAGAAGGCTCCACCCATTGACCGTCGATTAAGTTATGGTAGGTTGTCACTTCTGTAGTTATTGTCATTACATTCCCTCCTTAGCCTGGTAATGTTATAGGGTAACTATATAGTACGAACAGCCCTCCCTTTGCGAGAGAGCTGCTCATAAATATCCCCGATTTTCAGTTACAATGTAGCATACGGTTTTTCATCTACAAAAGCCCGATAAATACCGTCGATGTACATCCGGCGCATTTCTGTTGCTTTTTGTACGGCCTTCAGGCAACGATCCTGCAATTCCGGAGTATCCGCATATTTCAGTACGATTTGATAGCCCCGTTCGCCGTGAATTTCATCGGAAACAATATGCAGGTCGAAGAATTCAATTTCATGATCGGTAAATCTGTACTTCTCACGCAAAGTTGGCGTCTGCTTGCGATAGATGCCTGGAACCTGCGATTCGAGACCGACGATAAGCGCTGCAGTTGCGACGATGAAGTTCTCACGCATGGCCATCGCATAGCACCAACTCTGCAATCCCAGTGTCGTTGCGAGCATGTTGTTCGGATCTTCAACCTGCTTGCGTGTCGTACCACATACTTCACCAAAGCGGATAAGTAGATCGGTATGACGGTCACCACCCAGTTCTTCTTCCCACATGTTTTGCAGGAGGAAATCCTTCGCATCTTCATACGGACAATTGGAGTACATATACCCTAAGTAATCTGCGAATGGTCCAACGTAGTGATAATGCTGTTCTACCCACTTTGCGAACTGCTCGCGTGTTAATTGTCCTTCAGCCCATGCATTCGTGAATGGAGCAACTTCACTGCTGTTTCCTTTTACTGCCGCTTCCAGCTTCTCGCGAAACACTTCTTTGTCCATTAATTCTGCCATTATTCATCCCTCCTTGTATATTGTATACCAATTTAACAAAAAAATTAGAGCTTGTCCTTTTATTCTGCTTCATTTCTAATTTAGCATAACAAGCGGACCACCTTTTAAGTATATTGTATACCAAAACTTTTCTTGCTTTTATATTAACACATAAAAATAGCGTGTCAACGAATTTTATTTAAAAATTAGATTTTTCTATAAATTATTTACAGAATGTTGCGTATACAATAAAAAACGTATCTCCTCTTCCAACCGCTCCAGTGCCGTCTCTACGATTTTCTCTCCAAGCTCATAGCTGCCTCGCGTGGCGTCTCCAATACATCCGTTTTTCGTCATTTCTTCATAATGATAGAACCCTTGAAGCGGATTACCCGGGCGTAGATGACGCCAACGAGGGTTTTCATTTAACTGTCCCCCCTGCAAACAATCCTCCCTCAGCAATTCCGGTGCCAGATAATACGCTTCAGATACTTCCCGTTCACAACTATGGCCAAATGGTGAGGAAGAAATATAATCTTTATAAACCTCGCTTGCACTGGCCGTCGTTTTTGCATAATAAATTGTTACATCTAGCTCAACGCTCAACTTCTGACAAGCAATAGACAATGTAGATTGATTGCCTCCATGTGCATTCAACCAGAGAAAGTTTATAATGCCATGATGCTTTAATGAGACGGTAATATCCCGCAACAGACTCACCATCGTTTCCGGTTGCAACGAAATTGTACCAGGAAAATTCATATGGTGCGGCGATACGCCCATTGTGATTGTAGGGGCGACAATAGTAAGCGGGTGAAGCCGTGTAGCCAGTTTATCCGCCATTCTCTTCGCCAATACAGCATCACAGCTTTCTACCATATGCGGTCCATGCTGTTCATGCGCTCCGATCGGTATAACTGCCAATTTTGCTTGATTTAACGCTTCCTTAATTTCCGGCCAGGTCATTTGCTGCAAATCATACATGTTCACAAATATGCCTCCCTATCTCATTGTTTTTTTATCCTTTATATTGTATATTGTATACCATAATTGAATAAATAAGTAGCATGTTTATGTATTTTTGCTCTATGGTTGCAGCAGAAAAAGAGGACTTTGTGTGATGTGGTATAATATAGAAAAAATATATTTGGAGAGATAGATGTGATTATACAAATACATTATAAGGAAAGAAACGCCGCTGTCCATTTATGTAAAAGCCTGACACTTCTATTTAGGGCAGCTGGAGAAAGACCGCTTGTATTCGTCTGCATTGGAACAATTAAAGCGATCGGTGATGCGCTTGGACCGATGATAGGCACACTGCTTCAGGACAGTGAACTGAAAAATACGCATATCTACGGCACGATTAAGGAGCCGGTGCATGCATTGAATCTACAAGATACGATGCAAGAAATCCATGAAAAATACAATCATCCATTTATCGTGGCAGTTGATGCTTCTCTCGGTCACCTGCACCATATTGGCTATATTCAGCTATTGGAAGGCCCTCTTTTTCCAGGCAACAGCATGAAAAAGTCACTTCCACAAGTAGGCGATATTCATATCAAAGGTATTGTAAATACGATCGGTCCTTACAATTATATGATGCTGCAAAATGCGAATGAAAAATCGGTGCGCAACATGGCTAAAACAATCGCTACAGCTTTATTTAATGCATCTGCGCTAACCGAAAAAAAGCCCCAAAAAGCCGCTGACCATGTGGTATAATCCATTAGGCCAACGGCTTTTTGTTCATTATGCTTACCAAATGATAACGGCAAGTATAGTAGCAATGATAAGTCCAGTCATAACGGGCAAAAAGTTCTTTCGTGCCAGTTCAATAGGGGAGACGCCTACAAACGCAGCAACAGCGATTAACGATGACCACGCGATAAATGTACCACCTCCAGACCAAATGGAACCTATTTGTCCTACTGCCGCCAACATCGACGTATCGATGCCTGTCCCGTGTGATAATGCACCGGCAAGAGCTCCTGTAATTGGCAGGCCGGCAAATCCAGACCCGTCAATCCCACACAGAATGCCTACAAGCAGCACGCCGAATGCGGCAATAAACTCATTGCTCGGAATATAAGCTTGTATGCCCTCTACAATATCAAACAAAAACCCCGGTGCCCCTTCGCCGAACACAGCAGTGGAATGCTCCTGTCCACCCAAAAAGAAGAAAGCGGCAATCGGAATAATAGATCCCATAATTTTAATAGCAAAGCCAAATCCTTCAGTCAATCGCTCTCCTATTTCTTCGAATGCATCCCCTTTATGCTTGACGATCGTCGCCACAAGCATAATAATAGCTGCGGTTCCTCCAATTAATGCCCCGGCATCCCCTCCTTTAATATCAAACACGCTCATCGCGACAATATCAAGCAAGAACATGACAATAGTAAAGACAGCGAAAAAAGTTGCAGTAGCCCCTGATTCTTTTTGGGGCATAAACTCTAGCGTAGCGGCTGCCTCTGCTTCGCCTTCTTCAAAATACGTCCCGTCCAATTCATCTAGCTGTGCTTCCTCTTTTTGCATACCTGCCGGCTTCTTAATCGTTTTGGCAATACGGACGTATGAGATGACGCTCGCTACACCACCGACAATTAACGTGAGTACAATTGATTTTATCCATATTGCTTCCGACAATTGAGGCATCCCGGCCGCCTTGGCAGACAGTGCCGGTGCTACCTGCATCAATGCATCGGCTGACAGTGCTACCTGCATCAATGCATCGGCTGACAGTGCCATTCCTTGTCCAGCCAGCGTAATCGCGATTGCAATACCTATTGGCGGCAATCCGACTCGCAGAGCAACCGGTATTAATACAGCTGCAACCAGAGGAACGGCTGGAGTTGGCCAGAATGCCGTAGATAACAACGCCGTGGCTACGAATAAAATCCAGTAAGCCGCATGTCCATTTACCATAATTCCCTGGATGGGTGTAATCATTTTTCGGTCAGCACCAAGCTCTTTAAGCGCATTCAACATTCCCACCATGAATGCAATCAGCAAAATAATGCTGAATAACTCTTTCGCCGCCATGATATTTGCGGTGTAAATTGCGGCCAATCCTGCTACGATTCCTTCGCCGAATCCTCCTTTATACGCCCAACCCAGCAAAAAGGTAGTAACGAGTGAAGGAATAATGACTCCTTTGCGAAAAAGCATCGCCACTACGACAGTGATAGCCCCCAACGCATAAATGATATGCGCTACATCCCAGTTCATGCATACCCCTCCTTGCCTAATTGTCCCTTTTACTGCCAGCACCTACTTTAGACTAAATATTCTGTCATATTAATCGATTCAACTGTGCCTTACATACAAAGTTTCATAAAACACACCTTCTTCCAACGAAGTATATTGTATACCATTTACTGAAGTCTAACACATTATTTACGGTAATAATAGTATTTTTTAAATAATCTAACAACTATCTTTCTTTGTATTTCCACGGGCGAAAAACTCACGGGCGCCTGCACGCGGCCTTTTTCGCCTATCGTGACATACGCCTCACGAATTTTTCAAGTGATACGATCGAAAGAAACGATATGTTGCTTTCTTGCTTTACAGCGACATATCGTTTCTTATCCATCAACAAGGGAGCAGAAGCGCCGTAAGGCATTCTGCTCCCTTGTTTTTTATCTTATTGCAACATTACTTGTTGCTCTAGCGAATATTTACCCACACACTCTTTACTTCTGTATACAATTCGAGTGCGTAGCTGCCCATTTCACGTCCAATACCACTTTGCTTATATCCACCGAACGGAGAAGCTGCATCGAACACATTATAGCAATTCACCCAAACCGTACCTGCCCTGATACGATCCGCGATTCTATGAGCTTTAGAAACATCCTGTGTCCATACGCCTGCAGCAAGCCCATATGTTGTGCGGTTGGCCCGCTCAACTAAATCATCTATATCTTCGAATGGCATTGCCGCCAATACCGGTCCGAAAATTTCTTCCTGGGCAATGGTCATCTCATCCGTTACTTCAGAGAATACCGTTGGCGTAACGAAATAGCCCTGCTCTAGCGCTTCATCTTCCCGTACAGCGCTAATGATTTGTGCTCCTTCTTTTTTACCGATGTCAATGTAATCGGTAACGCGGCTGAACTGTTCAGAGGATACGAGCGGTCCCATCTCCGTATCCGGTGATAGCCCGTTGCCCACTTTAATCTTTTGAGCATGGGACACCATATCGCTCAGCACATTGTCATATACTTTTTTATGCACATACAGGCGTGAGCCTGCGCAGCATACTTGTCCCTGATTGAAGAAAATGCCGCTTAGCGCTCCCGGAATCGCCCGTGACATGTCGGCATCCGGCAGAATAATATTCGGCGACTTGCCGCCCAATTCTAAGGAAATCTTCTTCAGTGTTCCCGCTGCTTTTTGCATAATCAGACGTCCGATTTCTGTAGAACCAGTAAACGCAATTTTGTCTACATCATAATGCTCGACAAGCGGCTGTCCTGCCGTCTCGCCAAATCCGGTTACAATATTCACTACGCCTTCCGGGAATCCGGCTTCCATAATAAGTTCGCCCAGGCGAATCGCCGATAACGGAGTCTGTTCCGCCGGCTTCAATACAACTGTATTGCCGCAGGCAAGAGCTGCGCCCAGCTTCCATGCCGCCATAAGAAGCGGGAAATTCCACGGAATGATTTGGCCGACCACACCGACTGGCTCCCGTTTCGTATAGTTAAAATAATCCGGAACGGAGACCGGAATAGTCTGCCCATAAATCTTCGTCGCCCAGCCTGCATAGTAGCGGAAATGGTCCACCGTCAGCGGCACATCCGCATTCGACGTCTCCCGAATCGGTTTTCCGTTATCCAGCGTCTCTAACTGAGCCAATTCCTCCGCATTTTGTTCAATCAAATCGGCCAGACGATACAAAAGTTGTCCGCGCTGCGACGGACTTACCTTGCTCCAAGGGCCGCTGAGAGCCGCTCTCGCTGCTTTTACCGCTTTGTCAATATCCTCGGCGTCGCCCTCGGCGACATGGCACAGTACTTCCTTCGTAGCCGGGTTTACCGTAGCAAACGTCTTACCGTTTGCAGCTTCCACCCATTGACCATTAATCAATAGTTTTTTCGGTTCCTTGAGGAATTTTTCAACATTCGGATGTAACGATGGAGAAGCCAGCTGCATGAACAAATGCCTCCTTTTATTTTTGGAATCTGAATCCACCAATTACTATATATGAAAAAGCTAGCAAAATAAATATTTTTTTAAAAATAATTAAAATATTCTTTCGATAATATACAACAAAAACCGACATGCTAACATGCCGGTTTCCTGTAGTACATTATCGCTTTATCTTTCTGGTGGCCGCTTCTTTCTGCCGCCGTGACTCGGATATTTATGACGTGATTTTGGATTGCGCATCACCATATACGGTTCAAGGCCATCCTCCGTATACATAAACGGAATCGGCGAAATCGGAATATTACCTCGCATGGAAAAATCAACAGCGATTTGTGCCAGCATATACGCACCCTTAGCATCGGCTAAGTCTGCGACAATCAATACATCTTGGTGCGGAAGAGCAATGCCCATTTTTCCGTTGATTTTTTGCCGCATCCAGGAAAGCAAATCCTGATTTAATGCGCGGCTAGCGCTATAACTATCAGGCTCTGTAAAAAAGTAGAATACATTATCTCCTACCTTGTCACGCTTTGGCGTGCTTTCGAGCCGTGCCAAATTATTTAGCGCTGCCTCATGCAATTCATCCTCCGTCAGCTCTGCTTCCTTCAGCATATCACGGGTGATTAGCGTATAACTCGACTCCAAATCCAGCGCATACAACACGATCGTTTCTGCTGTATGCTCACGCCACACCATATTGCGATGATTTTCCTTTATGAAAGAAGGGTGGCGTAGCACTGGATATAATTTTGTTTCACTGCCTCGTACAGTATGATTTTGCGTCGCTTCGTGCGCAATCAGAATGACTTTCTCCACAAATTCTTCAATCCATTGCTCCTTGTCTGATTCATGCTGCTCTACCTTGGCGAATAATGGGTCAAGCTTTACATGAATACCACCATCCCGCTGCTGTCCATGAAAGAGAACAATGGTGTTTTCTTTCCCTTCTTCGCTTTCGGCATGCCAACCTTCCGGAAGGGAACGCTGCAATCTCTCAATTACTTTGTGGTGTGTCTCTTTTCGTAATTCGTCCTGTTTATTTTCTTCCATCGTATCTCTTCCTTACCATTTCATTTATTGTTCTCTATGCAGGCAAAGAGCGACGTAGATAATGTTTGATGCGCCGTGCAGACACTTTGCGATTTTTGCTGGCAAGCTGCAGTGCGGTCATTCCTGAGATATGGGCGGCCGCCATGGATGTACCGTCTAACGACCGATACTTTCCTCCTGGCCATGTTGAGTAAATATTCACGCCGGGTGCCGCCACATCCATTCCCCGTCCTCTGGAGCTGAATGAGGCCAATTTCCCCTGTTTATCTATCGCTCCTACTGCAATTACTTCAGGATAGCGTGCCGGGTATTCCAATGCGCCACCATTATTGCCGGCTGACGCCACCAAATAAATACCTGCAGCAGCTGCCCTTTTAATTGCCGCATGTAACGCTGGACTGTTTTCCTCTATACCAAAACTCATATTAATAACATCCATACGATTGGCCACTGCCCAATTGATGCCGGCAATAATCGTACGCAGGTCCGCCGTCCCGTCCGGATAGAATGCACGTATGTCGTATAAAGAAGCCCGCGGAGCCATCCCAACTACTCCGCGCCCATTCAAGAGCGCAGCAATAGTACCGGCCACATGGGTTCCATGCCCGCGCGAATCTGAGGGTTTGCCCGCTCCTTTAATAAAATCAATTCCGCCTTTTACCTGACCGCGCAAATCAGGATGACGGCGCGAGATGCCCGTATCAATTACCGCAACCTTGATTTCATTGCCCGTGGTTGTTTTCCATAAATCAGGCGCGCCCATTTTCTTTATGCCCCAGGGCACAATCTCCTTAGCGTGCAATCGTACCTTCACGTCGCTCTCTACATGGGCTCCAAACGAACGAAACAACTCGGCATGCGCCTTGTATTCTTTCTCAGGCAGACAAAAACACCATACGTTCTCATAACAGGTAACAGCCTTGCCGGCTCCGTTCTGACGCAATCTTTCAAGCAACTTTTCAAACGCTTTACGGCGAGAAATAGAGATTAGTTTCATACCCGATACCTCCGTTTTTCACATCGTACGCTTTATGATAAAAAAAGGTACGGGCGGGCTTTTCAAAATACTTGCCCGATTAGCCAAATAGCTTCCGTTCGAATTCCTCTATAACTTGACGGGGGTCTTCTCCCGTCCACTCTGCAATACGGGCCAGTGCACCGCTAATAAATTTCACAAACTCTTCCAACTCCTGCTCATCATATACAACTTCGTCGCCTTCTACACGGGACTTCACGACCATTGATGTAACAAAGCGCGTCATTGGTACATATTGATCATTCAAAAAATAAAACACATACGGGTATTGTTCCACAAGACGGCTGGCCCAGGCATTCACCGCTTCGTCCCCCATCACATCTTCGAGTTCACCGGAGAACCCATAAAAAGAAAATACAAGCCCACCTTTTTTCTCAAGTATTTGCTCCGGATCGGATAAGGTATGATCAAAAAAAGTAGTTAATTTAGCAATATCTTCACTTTCGACTTCTCCGCGAGACACTTGGATTGGTGTAATACGGGCGAATTCATCTTCCTTTTCCTCCTTCAATTGTTGCCCGCTAGCTTCATGTTCTTGCTGTTCTGCAATCAATTCATTCTCCTCGCCTTGAAGACTCTGCGAAATCGCATCCATCCACTTCTCAAAATGGCTGAAATCTTCCTCCGTTAACTTCCAATGAATTGCTTCGGCAAATGCTTTCCCAATTCGACGCGCATCCCATGCAAGTGCATCACACGTATCATAAATCATTACTAGACGTCCCTGCAGGAATGTTTGCTGCTTCTCAGGATGCGCAGGCAGCACGTATGTCCGGTAAATCCTGGCCGTCTCCTCGTCTTGCCAGTCAAAAAAAGCAGTAGCATCATACGTCTCGCGCTCGGCTCCTTCAATGTACTTTCCGATACGCTTGGCGAAGAACTCATCCGTTTCCTCTGCAAGCTCCCGTGAGAGACGAAGCTGCAGGCGGCCTTCGCTGCGTAGGCCAAGCTCCACTTGTTCAAGAATTTCTTCAACGAGGTTCATCATTTCTCTATAGCTATGATGTTCAATTTTATCACGCGTAATCACGTACATACGAGGCTCGGCACGAGGCACTTCCAAATTTTCGGATTTTGCAGCAGTTTCGAAAGTAAAAGCCGGCTCAGGTTCCTCCTCTTTGGTCGCCTCCATGTCTTCTTCATATGATTCTGCCTCTGAGTGCTCCGACATCGTTTCGTGTTCCTTATCATTTTTTCGTCCCGCAAACATCCTGCGCAGGAATTGTCGTACCATGTTATAATTCCTCCTGTTGCCTTTTCCTACGTATTCGACACCCTTTTTATGTTTTCCTACCCTATTGTAATGGTAAATTGACAGTAGGGAAAGCATCCAAAGCACGTAAATCTTGTGCGCTAAAAATCTAATTGACAATCGATGTCTTGTGTCTTATTATGATTCAATCATGATTCAATGCGCCGAATCCGAAAGGAGCGGGGGACCCACGCAATAGGGGTGAATCACCTCTGGTGTAGGGCATTCAACCTTATGTCCGAACCCGTCAGCTAACCTCGCAGGCAAAATAAGGAGAGGAATTATGGTTAGTTTTTTCAGGAGCGTATTAAAGAAGGAAAACAAGCCAAAGACGTTACAGGAACTGCAAACAGATGCAAAGAAGAGCTTGGTAGGGTTAACAGGGAAAAAAGTAACCGTGCAGGTGGAAACCAATCAGGAAAAAAAAGAAATTAAAGGGATTCTTAAAAAAGTATCAGCGGAAATTATGGGTACGAAAAACCAATGCCTTCACTTCTGTCTTGACATCAACACACAAAGTATCGGGACGATGGAAATCAGTTCGGTTTACGAAGATAATGGCCAGATTATCATTTTATGCGAACCAGACCATGCGCACCCGGGTCACTACAACAAAATCATCACCGTGACGAAATAAGACATTTCGCCCCCCGATCGAGACAGGTCGGGGTGTTTATTTTTTATGAAGTTGCGGTAATAAACAAGTAACCACTTGAAGCAAAGGAGTGACATGGATGGAGCTTGCGATTACGATTGCGGTTATTGTGGTGGCTATCGCTGTCGCTATTCTTACAATTTATATGGTTATCTTCTTCCGTAACTTAATTCCCTTGATTAGGAATACAGATGAAACCGTACGCCGTGTACAGGGGAACGTCGATCAACTGATGGCGAGCGTTGATGTCTCGCTCGGGGAAATGAATCGTATTTCAAGTGACATCGCTACAAAGATGGATAAACTTGATAGCAGTTTCGAAGCGGTAGATTCCATCGGACGAGGACTTACGATCGCATCAGAAACCGTACAGGAAAAAATGGTAACGAAAGATCGGCGCTGGGCAGATAAAATCTCCGAGCTGGCTGCTGCCGGATTCAGCATTTATCAGGGCGTAAATAAGCTGCGACAACAAAAGGCAACGGCACAGTCTCCGACACAACAACCATCTTCACACATATAATCCAAGAAGAAACAGGTCTTGCTTTAAAATAAGCAAGACCTGTTTCTTCTCTGTCATATAACAAAAATGCAACGTTCACTTTCTTATTACACCTTCTATATACAAATAGGCAGAGTAGTTGAAAAATGCTAAATAATTAGTATGAGAGAGAAATACGCCGAATAAAAGAGAAATATATATAAAACTATTTTATTTATGCTACAACAGAATGTTGAAAAATCGCAACTGTTATATTACAATAATAAAAAAAGGAGGCGTCAACTATGATTCCAGTATCTGAGTTCTATAACAACCTTCCGAAAAAGACATGTGCGCGTTGCGGAGCGTTGCTGTCCGAACAAGCCGAGTCATACAAATCGGAGTGCGATGAATGGGAACCATGCAAATTAAAAAAGGATAACTATCCCGCTTAACTTTACAATTCATATAAGGAAAACTACATGATGAAGAAAAATATATAGTAGCACCTCACCAAAAAGTTGGAGAGGTGTTTTATTTTTTGGGTATATAAAGTAGATAAGCAAATTTAAGAAAAGAGGTGCGATATGTACAATAAGACGGCCAATTCACTTCAAGCCGATATTGTGCTACAAGTTAAGCGCTGGTTTTCTTCCTGGCAACCTAGCTATGAGCAGCTCGAAGGGTTTATCTACGGGTATCTGCAAAATTGTGACCCTACCTCCCCCTTGTCAGAGAAAAAGCTATTCGCCCGTGAATTAATTCCGAGAATTTACGAAGAATTGCATAAAAACGATGTTATGTAGTACTAGCACTTGAAAACTATGGTCATTTTGTATTATCATTAGTTCCAATTCCAATAATAAAGGCAATGACGAAGAAGAGTAAGCAGATCGAGACGTTACAGAGAGCCGGGGAAGCTGGAATCCCGGTACGTACTCCCTGACTGAATGGACTTCCGAGCTCCCTGTCGAACGTGCATATCAGTAGACAGTGGCGGGCTTCCCTCCGTTATACGGGAGTAAGCGAACCGGCGATTACGGTTAATTAGGGTGGCACCACGGTCCCTCGTCCCTTGCGGATGGGGGATTTTTTTATTTTACATATAAAGGAGTGGAATTTTAAATGAAACAGATTTTTTCCGGCGTACAGCCAAGCGGTAACTTTACGCTGGGCAACTACATCGGGGCGATGAAACGTTTTGTTGATCTACAGGATGAAGGAAATTGTATTTACTCTATCGTTAATTTGCATTCGCTAACCGTGCCAAAAGAAGCCAATGAACTGCGTGAGTATACGTTACAATTGGCTGCAATGTATGTAAGTATTGGTATCGATCCGAAGAAGTCCATTTTGTTTATCCAATCGCAAGTGCCTGAGCATGCTGAACTCGGTTGGCTGATGCAGTGCACCGGATATATCGGCGAACTGGAGCGTATGACCCAATACAAAGATAAATCCGCAGGCAAAGAAATCGTTACTGGTGGACTTTTAACCTATCCGGCATTAATGGCGGCTGATATTTTGCTCTATAATACGACACATGTTCCGGTAGGCGAGGATCAGAAGCAGCATCTTGAATTCACGCGAGATATGGCAGCTCGCTTCAATAAGAAGTACGGGGAAACATTCGTTATTCCCGAACCGATGATTCAGGAGTTCGGGGGACGCATCATGTCGCTTGACGATCCGACAAAAAAAATGAGCAAAAGCAATCCAAATGCAGGTAGCTATATTGCTCTGCTCGACGAACCAAGTGTAATTGTTAAGAAAATAAAACGTGCTGTTACTGACTCGGAAGGCACCGTACGCTACGATAAGGAAAATAAACCGGCTGTGAGCAATTTATTGACGATTTACTCCGCTTGCTCTGGCGAGTCAATCGATGCAATTGTGGCTCGCTATGAAGGAAGAGGATACGGTGATTTCAAGAAGGATTTAGCCGAAGTGGTAGTCAGTGCTCTTACACCGATTCAGGAAGAATACAAACGTTGGATTAATAGTCCCGAACTTACAGATATCCTAAAAGATGGTGCTGAACGCGCACATGCGGTAGCTTCTACAACCATGGATAAAGTCCGTAAAAATATGGGCCTTGTAACATTCTAGATAAGAAAAACTTGCGGGCTCTGGCTGCTTGTCCTTTTTCCACAAAGAAGACGCGCCGATAATGCAAAAGACGGCGCGTTTTCTATATCATAATTTATTCTCCTTTAAATTCCGGTTTACGCTTTTCACTAAAAGCGTTAAGCGCCTCTATGCGATCCTTTGTCGGAATAATCACTTCGTACGCCTTTGTTTCAATCTTCATACCGGTCTTTATATCGACTTCCATGCCGTAATTAATCGCATATTTAGCCTGAATGACAGCCAGTGGACCGTTTTGCATAATTTCTTCCGCCAGCTCCCGGCACTTCGGAAGCAATTCTTCACGTGTCGTTATCCCATTCAAAATACCTAGTTGCTCTGCTGTGATAGCATCAATTTTACGTGCGGTCAAAATCAACTCTTTCGCCTTTCCTTTACCGATTAAGCGAGGTAAGCGTTGTGTGCCCCCGGCGCCGGGGATAATAGCCCAGCTGACTTCTGTCATACCAAGCTTTGCCGAATCAACTGCATAGCGAAAATCGCAGGCTAGCGCCATCTCGAATCCACCGCCGAAGCAGAAGCCGTTCACCGCTGCAATTGTCGGTTGAGGCAATTCTTCTACCATATCGAATACGGAACGGATTTTATAAATGAACCTGCGCACTTGCGCCTCGCTCATTGTCCGCCGTTCTTTCAAATCTGCGCCCGTGCTGAAAGACTTCTCTCCGGCACCAGTAAATATAACAGCCCGAATCTCCCTGTCGAAGCGAATTTGCTCAAGAGTACTTTCCAACTGCACCAGCATATCATAATCAAAACAATTCAACGCATCTGGACGATTCAGTGTTACGAATGCCAGATGCCCTTCTTTTTCGAATAAGACATTAGCTTTTGCTGCTACTTCATTACTCATACATTCGCCCCCCATTTCTCTACAATACGCAATGTTTTCCTGCAGTATTAATTCTACGAATGTATGCGTTTTCCTGCCGTACAAAAAGCTTAATAAGTGATATTTTTATCTTTGACGGAACTTTCGCTCCCTATGATGCTATCCCAGCGCTTAAGCCAAGAAATACCTTCTATTACCCAGGATTCAACTTGTTCTATCTTGCTCCTTGCAATGTCAAGCGCATGCCCGATTGTATAAATAACAGAGATCTCTTCCTTCGCTATATCTTTATCGAGAGCTGCAAGCTTAAACATTTTACGGAGAAGCATCATTTTTTCCGGAACACTTAGATACGGACTTACTTCCCGTGCCAATACTTCTGGGTCCTTCGCATTCTCTAAATCATCATGGAACACCTGGCGCTCCCGCACAGTGAAAATATCAAGGTTAACTTGATGAAAAATCCGCTCCATCTCTTCATCATCTAAATATCCGTCCGCTTGTGCTACACAAATGAGCAATCGAATCTCATACAATTTCGGATGGGTTGCCGCATCCGCTGCCTCTTTCATTTAAATAATGCTCCTTTCATGAAAACGCTTTATTTTCATTATAACATTTTCACCTGTACTAAATTGTTATGAAAATCGTAACGTTTATACAAAATTTATAACCCTCTGCTTGAATATACGTACAAAAACAAAAACGGTTCCACTTTAAAAAGTGAAACCGTCTTTTTATTCATTCTTTTACGGAATGGATGGATTGCGCAAGCTGGGCGATGGATGTCGTCAACTGCTCAAGCTTCGCTTCAATACGCACAAGCAAGTACAGCGTAATGGCAACTGGAAACCCTACATTTGAAATAAAAGCTATCCACTCATTCATGACCTTCTCCTTACGCAATGGAAACAGGAGTCGCCGTCTGGTCAACTACGCGCGCCGATTTCTTACCTATAATCCTCCCTGACATTGTAGCAAAGAGTTGTTTGGCGACCACAAGATCCATGACAGCAGTCACCTGCGCCGGATCAATAGGAATTTTTGGATTTGAAACTGTAATGCGCATAGTACCACCATCACTCGTCGCAAATATCATCTCCAGTGTTTTCATATCTATCTCTCCCCCTTCTTCTCTACGTTACTCTGCCAAATCATTTGCAATAATATGCTGTACACCTGCAAGAGACAGCATTTGCAAATCGGCCAAGGCTTCAGCAACTTCATATACATCTTCTGGCTTGGCTGTCTTTGCCACATTTTTGTATACCTTTTTCGCCAGCTTTACATTGCCCTTCCCATCTACACCATCCTGAAACAAAAGTACCATTTGCACACTAGAAACCGTTCCTGTTACTGCCATAACATTCACCTCCTCACCTCCGGCACCCTGTGCCTTTCTACTTTATAATTCCAGCACTTTAGTAAAAAAAGGGACAAGATATTCATAAAAAAAACAAAAAATATAATAATCCAAAAGTACGATGTCTCTTGCATCTTAAGACGTATAAAATAAAAAGTAAAGATTTCACAAAAAGGGAAGGAAATATACTATGGAACAAAATAAACGGCAGCATTTTAGGCAAACATTCCCCAAACCTCTATGCGCTGAGATGACTATCGTTCGGATTAAAGGCAATCAAATCAATACAAATCGTACGAAAACATGTATTCTTGACATCGGCCCTGGCGGCTTGCGTTTTTTGACCAGCCTCAAAATCCCGGTAAATCCTTATATTGTATTAGAATTTCAAACTCGCATCATGGACCGTAACCTGAGCTTTCACGGATATATCGTCAGAAAAATCGAAGGAAGAGATGAATTCCATGAATACGGCGTGAAATTCGTTCTGGAAGAAACTGAACGCATGGAACTTACCATGCTCTTGAATGCACTGGCAATCCGAATGCGACGTTATGTGAAGCCTGCATCTTGCCAATTTTGCACGCTAGACGATCACAAGCAATGTTTACGTGGCTTTGACACTCCTCCTAGTCCCCCTGATCAACCTCATCCTTTCGCTTCGGCATAATCAGCCATCTTCAAAAAAAAAAGAGGGCTATTGCCCCCCTTCGCTTATTTTCACCTATATTCACTTTATTAACGATTAAGACGTTGTATAACTTCTCTTTTAGCTGCAGTTACAGGGAGCGAATGCGGCAGCACGCGACCAGACACTCGTACAGCGTCCCTCACCGCGAGACGTGCAAGTATCATCGGTGCGAATGCATTCGCTATCCAGTATAATATCCAACCAAGTACAAGACCTCCAGCTACATCCAGCACCCAATGAATACGCAAATACAATGTAGTAAAAATAATCAATGCACTATATAGCCCCCAAAAGGCTGCAAATTGCTTGTTTTCACGCAAAGCCAACAGCATGCAGGAAAACGCCACTGACGTATGTAGACTCGGAAAGCAGTTCTTCACCGTATAAGGAATATGGCCCCAATCATACCCAATGGTTGACCATACTTCATGCACGTTAAAAAATAAGTAAAATGGTAGGGCAATGACGGCATGCACAAGCCAGTTAATAAACAGCAGCCGCACCAACGTTTCCCGGTTCGCTGTCACATAAGCATATACCGCATATAATAAATAAACAGCGATAAATCCAATGACATATACGTCATACAACGGATCGCTTGAAGATAAGTCCCGTAACCAGAAAATCGAACCATCATTATATGGAATTGAAGCCATGAACGCGTTTGCATCGATGTAAAAAGGCTGCTTCTGCGCCCAGGCGTGCAAAGCGTCGTTCGCTTGGAATAAGAACGTCGAAATAATACCCATTATTACAATTACCAGCAGCACAAACGTATTCGTAAACCACTCCTGGCGACTTGTTCCCCGGATGCGATCGATATCCTTATCCTGAACGGTTAGCGGCAGCAGCAGTAAAATAATAAACAAGCTGTTAAAACCGATTTCATATGAGACAAGCAGCGCAATACAAACGATAAATAAAAAGCGTTGAACCATTATCTTCGTCACCTTTTCTATATACATAACATGTCCTGATTTGATATGTGCATTGTAGTATGTTCATATATCAAACTTGTATATATAGCTATCTACCGCACATATATGTAAACAAAACCGGAAAATTATTCAAGTAGCTTGCTAAGCTGACGAATAGCGTCCTCGTTCCGTAATTGTTCACGTTTAGCCGTTGCAAGCGTAACCTTTCCCAGTTCTTTATAGAAGGATACAAGCTCCGGATTCGTTTTATCCAGTGCCTGCAGATGCATGGCAACAGTCCCAATGTCTCCTCGTGCCACAGGGCCGGTTAACGCGCGTGCCGCCCCTTTATCCAGTACATTGCATACAGTCGTCTTAATAAGCGGAGCAAGCGCGCTCAGGGATTTCTCCTCATCCATGCCAACCTTCATCATCAATTCAACCGCGTAGCCGATAACCCCGGCTAGACTATTAGACGCAACACTCGCAGCTGCATGATAGAGTGGTTTATGTTCCGCATCTAACAAAAATCGCGTATGCCCTAGCTTGTCCACCCATTTACTTAAACGTACTACTGCTTCTTCGTGTCCTTCCACACTGAATACAGCTTCTTCCATCGCTCGGGCACCAGAGATACCGTCTGCAAAAGATTGAAGCGGATGCAGGGAAGCTACAAGCGCACCCTTATCCGCAAGCGGCGCCAACAAGGTAGATGTAGCGGCTCCGCTCATATGAAATACTACCTTTTCTTTTATATGTACCCCGCTTTCGGCAATGTCCCTGGCAATTTGTGGAATGGCGCCGTCATTCGTTGCAATCGCCACCCAATCGCTATGTTCCAGCAACTCCCTCAGACTGTGAAATGCCTGCACCTCTCCTCCCAGCAAATCAGCTGCGTCTTTCGCATGTGCGTATGTGCGGCTATAATATCCGGCCACCTGTATCCCCCGGCGCACAAGATAAAGTCCGAACGCTGTACCTAGCCTGCCCGCGCCGATAAATCCAATGGATATCATATTTTATCTCCCTTACGCATGTTTTTTCGTTTTCGTATGAAAATAGTATGAAGTAGACCTTTGCAAAACACAAACCATTTGCGTCATTTTCCGTTAGGTCGGTTATTATTATATGGTAATAAAGGAATGACGGATAGTTTGTAAAGTTTGTGTAAATTTTATAAGTGCGCCATTGTCTTTCAGTAAAAATTTAATTAAGATTTCAATGTTCGACATGATTTGCTAAAATAAACTTTGTATGAAAAAACTTTTGAAACTTTTGGAGGTATTGTTGCATGATTTTCTCGGCAAAACGAGACGTGTTCCTGGAGATGCTTTCCACCATCGCGGAAAACGTAAAAGAAGCCGCCCAGTATTTCGTTGACTTCAAAATCAAAAACGAAGCGGATTTGAAAGAATTTTCCACAAAGATGAAAGAATACGAAACAAAAGGCGATCGGTACATTCACGAGATCATCGTGGCGCTGAATAAAACGTTCATTACCCCCCTTGAGCGTGAAGATATCCTGGAATTGGCGAATGCGATGGATGACATTCTTGACGGAATGGAACAATGCGCTTCCCGGTTCGAAATGTACAACATTACCAAAGCTGACGACTATATGATTCAATTCACCGAACATATCCTCAAAAGCACAGAAGAAGTAGCAAATTCCACCAAGCTACTCAACAAAAAGAAACTGATGGACATTCGTCCTCATGCTATTAAGATTAACGATTTGGAATCACTGTGTGACGACTTGTTGCGCGTCTGTATTAAGGAACTTTTCAAAAACGAAAAAGATCCGATTAAAATTATCCAATATAAAGAGCTGTATGAAATCTTCGAAAGCATTTCAGACAGCTGTGAGGATGTAGCCGATACCCTCGAAACGATCATCATGCGTAACGCGTAAGGAGAGGCTCTTTTTTTATGGATACAACTTTGATACTTATTATAGCGATTGTATTTCTCGCGCTGGCGTTCGATTTTATTAACGGCTTTCACGACACAGCCAACGCAATTGCGACATCGGTATCCACGCGTGCGCTATCGCCGCGAGTAGCCATTGTCATGGCGGCAACAATGAATTTCATCGGTGCAATTACATTCACCGGAGTTGCCAAAACAATAACCAATGGCATCGTAGACCCGTTTGCGATCGAAAACGGCTCAATTGTCGTGCTCGCCGCCCTAATTTCTGCGATTGCTTGGAACTTGATTACCTGGTGGTACGGAATTCCCAGTAGCTCTTCACACGCGCTCATCGGTTCAATTGCAGGCGCAGCAATTGCGGCGGCTGGTTTTAACTCACTTAACTATACGGGCTTCATTAAAATTCTTGAATCTTTGATTGTCTCGCCGTTTATTGCACTTGCTCTCGGTTTTGTTATGATGTCATTGTTTGCCATGGTATTTAAAAACTTTAATCTTACCAGAACAAACCGTGGCTTTCGGACGTTTCAAATTTTTACGGCTGCCCTTCAGTCGTACTCACATGGAACGAACGATGCACAAAAAGCAATGGGAATTATTACGCTGGCTTTAATCGCTGGTGGATTCCAAACGTCTACTGATATTCCTACATGGGTACGTGTTAGCGCCGCCCTTGCGATGGGTATTGGTACGTCAGTCGGCGGCTGGAAAATCATCAAAACAGTAGGGGGGAAAATCATGAAACTGCAGCCGGTGAACGGCGCTGCGGCGGATTTATCCTCTTCCCTGATTATCTTCGGAGCTACACTTATCCATCTTCCTGTAAGTACAACGCATGTTGTCTCCTCTTCTATTATGGGGGTAGGGGCCGCTAAGCGTGTAAAAGGGGTAAAATGGGGCGTGGCACGTCGGATTGTGATTACCTGGGTCATTACATTACCAATTTCAGCGTTGCTCGCTGGCGTAATATATAAAATTCTTACGTTATTCATGTAAACAAAAATCCCAGCGGGCATCCCGCCGGGGTTTTTATTTATGCCTGCTGTATATTTGAACCTTTATATTACCTATCCCCTCCACGGCATGTACGACCATAACAGCTAACTTCGCATCATTGGCTTTATCCTGTATTTGTTTGACTACAAGAAATAAATCTTGATACAAATACGAAAAATCAACATGTTGCCTCGGATACTTCTGCTTAAGCTTCTGATCGATATCTTTCAACTTTTTCCCCGTTGCAAGCAGATTTTGAACCAATTGTGCGCTTACCTGCGGCGTTAGCTTGTAGGTAGCCTGATACTCCACGATATCTTTATACAATGTTCCCATTTGTTCAATTGTCTCTTCACCGTGCAACGCCCGAAACTCTGCCAAATAATTGTCTGCACTATATTGCTGATATTTAATAAATCCAAGATACAGAACCGCAAGAACGAGCGTATATAATAGCAATTGTTTACCGAATTTCTGTTTCAATGCAACCCCCTCCGCTCTTTTCCCTTCCGTACATGTTATTCTTGTCCTCCCCTGTTTTATGTCATAAAAAATCCGAAGCGTTCATCGCTTCGGATCGTGTTAAAAAAACAATTCTTTTTCCCACTGTTTCATCTGCTGGTCCAGTGTAGTACGATGCACTTTATGATGCTGGATTTTTTCCTTGTGCTTCTCCACTTCCTGCTCCAATTGATAACGCCAGCGGCGGATCTCTTGAATTTTACTATCACAATCATGGATTTGTTTAATCCTGTCCATGTAGTATACAGGAAGGTGGATAATGTTTTTCTTCATGGCTACCATTTCATCTACCAATTTAGCGGTAAGCCGTTTGGTTTCCCGTTCAGTCTGAGCATCGCTAATGCTTGTATCAATCCGGTTCCACAAGCTTCGTAGCAGCCCTTCTTCTCCCTCTTCGG
Source organism: Aneurinibacillus migulanus (assembly GCF_001274715.1). GTDB lineage: Bacteria > Bacillota > Bacilli > Aneurinibacillales > Aneurinibacillaceae > Aneurinibacillus > Aneurinibacillus migulanus. The sequence goes on from NZ_LGUG01000004.1 coordinate 4,767,048, forward strand.
CTTCCTCCGCTTCCGCACGGCGCTCCTGAAGTTCAGCGATCCGGTTAAGCACCGTTTTTGCCTTGCCTTCAAAAATGCCATCAAATTTGTATATATCGTGCGGCAGGCGATGGATAATTGCCGTTTTGATATTCTCCCTCTCATCAGCCATTTGATCAAGCTGCCGTTGCAGCACTTTCATATTCCCTGTCTTCTGCTCCAGCAATCGTTCTTCTAGTTCGATAGCATATGTATGCTCCTTCATCTTCGCCTGCAAATGATCGTATATTCCTTTTTTCTCCTGCCAGTACTTCAGGAAACTTTGGATACGCTCCTCGACTTCTTGTTCTACCACTTCTTCGTTCCATAAAAACAGTGCATAAATAACAAACGGCAGCATCCTCTCACGTAAGCGCTGTGCAGAAAAAGCGGACAAAGTTTTACTGGAAGGCTCAAACAACCGCTGCATATACGAAGCGAGACTTTGCGCATCGGGACGAAGCGATTGTTTATGTTCTTCATCTGCTATGCGTATATTCTCAATTTTGTCACCTTCATATACAAGCAGATCCAGCAATGTTTCTCCTTGAAATTCTTTTTCTGTTTTCGTAAGCGTAGTGATGGCATAATCGATAATCAATCCAGTATTCTGAATCAAATCTTCTTTCGTTATGTACATAATTTTTTCATTATGGGCGGTTTGATTCAAACGAATAAGCAGCTTAAGCAGCAATTCATTTCTGGACCAGCCACTAGCGCGAGCTGCTTCTCTCTCTAACGTTAAACTTAATTTTCCTGATAGCAGTTCAAGAATGTTACTTTTATCAAGCAATGCGAACAGTAACCGGGCAGCCGGGTCAGGCAAGGATACAAGGGCATTGGTGAATGCTTGTTTTTCCATGAATACGCTCTCCTCTCCTCTTGTTTTAACGAGTATGTATGTCTTAAATGTACCACAATAAGTTGATCCTGCTTGATTTTATTCACATTTTTGTCACATTCGACAAAAATAGAAGTACACTTTATGGAAAAGCTCCAATCGTTTGACAAACTTCACAGGAAAAATGTGGGATAATAAAGACGTTGTAACCACTCCTCTATTTTTATCCCTGTGCGATATGCCAGGGATACTTTTTTGTTCTAAGACATAATGTCCCTCACTGCACCCTCCTGTCAAGAAAGATAAAATCATGTATAATGAAAAAAGCACACTATCTGGAGGAATGTACGAGCAATGATGTCACAAATTCCATACGAGGCTATAGGAGGCGAAGAAACGCTCCGTAAACTGGTAGCCGCATTTTATTCACGTGTAGCGAAGGACCCTCTGCTCAGTCCGATCTTCCCTGAAGATTTGGCGCTTACCGAACAAAAGCAATTCATGTTTCTGACACAGTTTTTGGGCGGAGATACACTGTACAGTGATGTGTACGGCCATCCGATGATGCGAGCGCGGCATATGAAATTTCAGATTACGCCGAAGCGCGCGGAACGCTGGCTTGCCTTAATGAAAGAAGCAATGGATGAAATCGGAATGGAAGGTCCGGCACGCCAATATATGTATGAACGTCTAATACAGGTGGCACATCATATGGTGAACGCACCTGACGATGAGACGACTGAACGTCTCGCTTCTTTATAAGATAAAAACGGAGTGGACAATTGTCCCACTCCGTTTTTCTTTCGTATCATACCCGCGTAGTAACGTTCATTACTTTTCTGAGCTTTGGACATACTATACCTATCTTATATGTGGAGGCAATATTCATGAACACAATGAATATGGCAGCGCTCATTGTTGGCATAGCCGCAGTGGTTACGCTCGGCTATTACCTAATCCCCGTGTTCAGCCCTTCCCTGGCGGAACGACTAAAAATTGCGGAAACAGAAAAGGCCTCTTCCGATTCTGAAACAGAACGGTAAGAAGCCCATATTTTATGCAAGCATGGCAGTAATTTTGCGCACATAGTTTTGCGTTTCTTTAAACGGCGGAACGCCACCGTACTTTTTCACGTTGCCAGGACCCGCATTATAAGCGGCGAGCGATAGCTCAATATTGCCGTCATAGCGGTCTAGGAGCGACTTCAAATACCGTGTGCCGCCATCAACATTCTCTTCGATATCGAACGGATTCTTCACGCCAAGTGACGCTGCCGTACCGGGCATTAACTGCATAAGTCCCATAGCTCCGGCACTGGATCGAACTGTCGGGTTAAAACGGCTTTCCTGATGAATGACGGCCCGCAGTAATTTTTCTGGTACTCCATACCGTTCGGCAGCACGGGCAACTACTCCATCGATATCCGTTCGACCCGACGAGGTAGGCGTTGCAGCCTGTGCGTATGGGTTTACCGGTGCAACGATTTTACGCGCTGTAAATGCTGCAGGAAGCGAGGACGAGATTTCCTGGGAATCTCCTGTCGTTTGGCCAACGTCTCCCACTGCGCGCGATGACGCCGCCATCAGCCCTATCAGCCAATCTGATGTTGATTGCTGCCGATTCGGCTCGATTGCCAGAGACGCCGCCTCATCCTTGACCGCTGCCGCCAGCATATCAGCAAACGCAACGGATTGCCCCGCTAGCATCTCTTCACCTAGCTTCTGTTTTAGCTTCGGATTTTTCTCAGCCATCGATAGGATAATACTATCAGAAAACCAATTTGGTGAGGCCACTTCCATTCTTGCATTCCCCTTCCGTATCATTCCATTTCCCTACTTATTCTACCTCTTTTTTCCCTGGCAAAAAAGATATATTTTAGCAAAGTTGATATTTTACACATTTTTTGTTCAAATGTATACTTATATAAATCGCATCTCTTACAATGATAATGCGGAATAGGTGTCTGAACACCAAAGGAGGAATACACTTGGTATTGGAAGAAATTAAAGGGTTGCACTTCGGCAATTTTTATTTAAAGCATTCGCAACCAAGCGATACGGCTTTGCTCTATCATGACATAACCGTTACATACGGTGAACTCGATCAGAATATACGGCAATATGCTACGTACCTGCAGCAGAACGGCATTAAGGCAGGGGACGTAGTAGCATTGAGCTGCTATAACACACCAGAATTCATTTATGTTTATTTTGCTGTTGCCCGGCTGGGCGCTATTATCGTTCCACTGAACTTGACACTTACAATGGAAGAGATTACATATATTATTCGCAACGCGAATACGAAAGCAATGTTCGTACATGAGAATATTCTCACCAAACTTCATGTGTCCTCAGAGCAGTTGCAGGCCGCTCTTGGATTACAGAGCGTATTCGTAATCAATGCGGATACATCCGCGGCCATCGCTGCACTGGAGACGGTTGAGATGATGGAAGTGAACCCGCGCACCATCTCAACACTTCTCTACACATCCGGTACAACCGGAAAACCAAAAGGTGCGATGCTTAGCCACGAGAATTTAATGGCTAACGCTGCTTCCTGCAATCGCTTGCTTAAATTAAATGCAAACGATGTATTCATGTGCGTACTGCCGATGTTTCATACATTTGGCTTCACCACATCGGTTCTGCTACCGCTATACGCAGGAGCCGCAATCGATATTCATGAGGCTTTTCAGCCGAAAGAAATTATGCAATCGCTTGTACAAAACCATGTAACAGTATTTTGCGGAGTCCCGGCTATGTATGTTGTATTGGCCCAGGCATTACGTTCTGGCAAAGCAGAATTCCCTGATCTGCGACTGGCTGTCTGTGGCGGTTCACCAATGCCTGTAGAAGTGCTGAATCTATTCAATCATCAGTACAATGTTCCTCTGGTGGAAGGCTACGGCCTGACAGAAGCGTCTCCTGTCGTTAGTTTAAACCCGCTGGATGGGGAAAAAAAGCCTGGCTCGATTGGCAAACCGTTACCAGATGTGGAAGTGCGTATTATCGACGAGAAGGGAAACGAATTGCCTGCAGGTGAAGAGGGGGAAATTCTCGTAAAAGGACCCAATGTCATGCAAGGCTATCATGGCATGCCAGAGGCAACAAAAGAAACGATTGTCGATGGCTGGCTGCATACGGGTGATATCGCCTATATAGACAACGAAGGATATATTTTTATCGTAGATCGCAAGAAAGATATCATCATTACACGTGGACTGAACGTATATCCACGTGAAATCGAAGAAGCATTGTACAGACATCCAAGTATATTGGAAGCGGCAGTTATCGGTGTTCCCGACCCAGTAAAGGGAGAAGTCGTCAAAGCTTTCGTTGTACCGAAAGAAGGGGAAACACTTGACCGCCGTTCCGTTCTTGATTTTCTCAAGCCGCATCTAGCCAATTATAAAATACCGCGCTTCGTCGAGATCACAGAATCTCTGCCGAAAAACGCGGCTGGCAAAATTCTAAAAAAAGAACTGCGCAATCTCCCTCACTAACCGATTGCATGGATAATAAACAACAGTAAAATCAATACAGCAAGAATGGAAAACGAATTGCTTCTGGCAGGCGCCGCCCCCGGCCTATATAGACTGGCACGCAAAAAGAACAGCACAAGAAAAACAAATAGCCAAGCGCCGCCCAATAGATGGCGATCCCATGACGGGATCAGCCGAAGCATCATCCCCCCGTGTAAAGCGGCAACCGCTATCGCCAGCTGGGAGAGGAATGACAGACTGTGGGTACCCGCATGTCCGAGCTGACGAAATACTGACTGTCCTCTTCTTCCCAGGACGGAAAATATAAGATATGGGATAAGGGTAACAACAACCGCCACATAGCCTGTACCCTGTCCGATTCCATACCATATACTCTTTTCATTTGTCGCGCCGCCTGCTTGCACCGCAGGCGGCGCTTTTTCTTCCGGCAATTGCTTCTCCGTAGTTGTTGCTGCTTGATTCCCCTGGGGAGACTCTGCCACGGGAGACTCTGCCACGGGTGCCTCTATCTCCCTCTGTGCATGTCCGTCACCCGAAACTTGAGAATGCTGTGACTGTCCCCCTGTTCCCTGTCCTGCCTCCTGCACCTTTTGCTCCCCCTGCGCTCTCTCTACCTTCTCAGGCGGATTTGCTACCGCCTTGCTCCCCATATTCGGCCCTGATGGCTGTTCTCCCACCGTCTGTGTCTGCTCTTCGGATTCGGCATTATAATTCGGCACAGGGTCCATCACCAGCAAAAAAAGTAAAATACTAAAAACTACAATGCCAATTAGCAGAATAAACCAGATAATATTACGGACCCACACCCTTTCTTCAGCTCCTTCAGACCGCTCGTACATTCATTAGTTGTATATATGCGCGGCTGAATGAAATATACGTGTCTCTCCCATTCAATCGGCAATAAATCGTAACAAATTCATGTTACAAACACAAAGAATGCATTTATAATATACATTGGATGATAAAAAAGGGGGATTTTTACATTGTATAAACGATTAATTTTTACTGTTTTGTTGCTATTTCTATCCCTTTTTTCCGCTGCTTGCAGTTCAACTGCTGCCAAGCAAGAGAACCTTCCGAACGGTGATACGCTTGAAACCACAGGAGGCATTCATGAAATTCCACAAATGTTAACCAAAACGGATGGTGGCATTCTAAACGTATACAAGCTTGCTCTGCAACATCAGGATACGTTAAAGCAAATTCCCGTATACGATGGCAGCCAATACACAAATATTCTACAAGCGTTTCTGTATAAAATTAATCCAGACGGCAGTATTGTATGGAATTCCCATGGTAGCATAAGCGGCAAAGCAATCGCAGTTGCCACCGATGCCATTACAATGAGTGAAGCCGGCAAACCGATAGCGGAAATTCAACAAACGATAGAAAAAAAGCATGGCGGAGAGTATGGAGCCGATTCGCCGAAACGCAATTATAAACCATAGGAAAAACTCGCGGGCCTTGTCGCTCGTCCTTTTTTCACACTGAAGCCAAACGGCCGATTTATATCACTTCAGGTGAACCGACAAAACATCCGGGTAACCTATAAAAAAACGCAGAGATGCTCGTTTGCATCGCTGCGTTTTTCGTATTTGTTGTATGAAACGATGATGTCATGCAAATGGCCAAGTTATATGGCTTTCGGTTGGGCAAGAGGAATTTGGTTTATTTTTTGTGCAAGCGCGAAATCCCTTCCAGTCAGCCCATTCTCTTCCTTTGTCGTTAAACGCAATACAACTTTATTATACCGGATATCGATCTCAGGATGATGGTGTGCATCTTCAGCGAATTTGCCAACTTGATTCACAAACGTAAGGGCTTCGCTAAAATTCCCAAACGCTACCTTTCGCTGGATATACGTATCATCTTCAAGCGTCCATCCAGGAATCTTAGACAGGTTAAGTTCAATTTGCTCTTTCGATAATTTTGCCATTTTCATCATCCTTTCTTCCTCTTCCAATTTTCTTACCCACTACCACTTTATGCAAAACCTAGGCGTTTTTTTCCCTAGGCAGGGAAACGATAAATAGTGAACCCTTACCAGGTTCACTTCGAACCTGAATGCTTCCGTTGTGGCTTTGTACTAGGCTCTTCGTAATGGCAAGACCCAATCCGAAGCCCTCGTACTTTTTATTGTAAGAGGAGTCGGCCTGTTTGAAAGGCTGATAAATGTGCTTAATCTGATCTTTAGAAATGCCGACGCCATCATCTTCTACTTCAAGACAGCACATATCATCTTGCATATATGTACGCACGGCAATATGCCCGTTAGAAGGCGTATATTTAATTGCATTCTGCAATAAATTGACCGCGATTTGTTTTATTTTCCCGCGATCTGCTAGCAGCCAAAGCGGCGTGCTTCCGTATTCCACTTCAACGCTGTGCCCCTTTTTCTGAGCATTCGTCGCCAGTTCTTCCACCGTTTCGCTTATTACTTCTTCAAGCTTAAACAAAGACAGTCTCAATTCTAGCTTGCCAGATTCAATGCATGAGAAATCAATCAAATCATTAATCAAACTTAATAAGTCTTCTGACTTTCGATGCACCGTCTGGACAAACTTCAAATTGGTTGCATCTTCCTCTTTACTGAGACGCTCTTCTAGAAGTTCTGAATAACCCATAATGACGGTGAGCGGTGTACGCAATTCATGAGAAACGTTAGCCAAGAATTCCGTCTTCATCCGATCCAGCTCCGAAAGCTTGCGATTGTTCTCTTCGAGGATTTTGTTCTGCCTAGACATTTTGCTAGTGAATATCCAAAGAAGGCCAAGAAGCACCAGAATGGTACATACGCTTATCGCCAATTCATTATGGCATCCTTTATCCGGCATGATAACTAAGGTGTAAATAAACCACCCTACCAGTAGCAAAATAAAAACAAGAAGGAATGGGACGTAAAATTCTAACGAATATTTCCGCTTCAACGCTCTCCCCTATTCTTCCGTATGAGGAGCAGAGATGGAAGAATTCCCATTCTGTTCCCCCTGCTTCATATATTTTTCTATCTTCTGCAAAAAGTCACGAATACGGACCGGTTTCGTAATGTAGCCAATACATCCGGCTTCAAAGGCGGATTTAATATCCGATTTCATAGCCAAAGCTGATAAGGCAACAATTGGAATTTCGGCCAGCTCAGGGATAGACTTGATTGTTCGGGTAACAGCCAGTCCGTCCATGCCAGGCATATGAATATCCATCAAGATTAAATCTGGACGAAATGTTTCTAGCATTTCTAACGCTTTCAATCCGCTTTCAGCTACAGATATTTCGTATTCTGACTTCAATTGTAGAATTTCAATAAATAACTCGCGATTTGAAGGGTTGTCTTCCACAAGTAAAATGCGATATCCCATCTTGCGTTCCCCTTTACTTATTCAATAACCGACCGACTATGTAGTCTTTGAGATAATATCAGACATATCATCTGAAGAAGGAGGAATATATTCTGCCATCCTCATTACCTGTCCTCGCTCCACAAAACGCAAGGGGCTTTCGATATAAGAGAAAATCCTCCCCTGCGTATGTTCGCTTATTCCCTCCAGCATATCAACATATCCGGCTTGAAACGATTGTGCCGCCACCAAAATGTCATATTCAGGATGCTTCTGGACAATCTCTATGGCTTCTCGCTTTGATTCTATCATAAAAGACAGAAAAGGTCTGAATCCTTTTTGTATTTTTTCAGAAAAATCCCGAAAGGAACCTAAGAAATCAGCTGTATAAAGCACCAAAAGAGGTTCTTTTTTACAAGCTTGTTCACACGTATCAGGGGTAGGAGCTTCCCGTTTTCCGGAAGGAAGGTAGAAGGAAAAAACACTTCCCTCTCCCGGCTTGCTTTCCACCCCGATGGTCCCTCCGTGCAATTCAATGAACTGCCTGGACAAAGCAAGGCCTAAGCCGGTCCCTTCATACTTACGCTCTAACCTGCCATCATTCTGATAAAACGGTTCGAAAATTTTCTCTGCCTTCTCTACTTCAATACCGATACCTTCATCTGCGACACGGACGATCACCATATGTTCACTTTGTTCAATAATGATGCGTACTACACTATGCGCATGACTAAATTTAATTGCATTACCGAGTAAATTCAGCAGAATCTGACGTATCCTTGTCTTATCCGCCATTACTTGCAAGGTCGGATACTTTGTTTCGATTACAAGTGAGATATTCTGTTTCTCAGCTTTGGCCTGCATTATAATGAGCGTGTTACGAATCATTTCCACCATATCGAACCGGCTCATCTCCAGCTCATATTTCCCAGCTTCAATTTTGCTTAGATCAAGAATATCGTTTATCATCGTCAGTAAATGCTCTCCCGCTTTTACGATGTTACGGGTGAAATTCTTTTGTGCGGGAGAAAGTCTTCCTTCCGCGTCTTCATGTAGCAATTCTGCAAAGCCAATAATTCCTGTTAAAGGTGTACGAACTTCATGTGACATGTTAGCAAGAAATTCTGACTTTAGACGCGTGGACTCTCTGGCACGATGCGACTCTTCCCGTAGTCGTACGTTCGCCTGCTTCAGCTCTTCAACCAAGCTGGCGATGCTCTGGCTCATCCGGTTGAACGCCTTGCTTAGTTCTCCCCACTCATCCTGCCTTTTCATTGCCACTTGAGTCGTAAAATCCCCCTTCGTCATCCGACGAACACCGCTAAGCAACGAGAAAATCGGGTTCGTAATGCTACGCGATATATAATATGAAAAAAGAAGAGCTAGTAGCAACGTTCCGCCCATGACAATATAGCCTGCTTGTACTGACGACCAGGCATTATTTAGCACCTTCTTATTATCGTTGCTAATTTCATGGATTTTTTGCTGCGAGAGCTCTTCTGCTTCGTTCATTAGCTCGATGGCAAGTGGCTGCGCCTGAGAATTTAGCGTATCAAGCGCATCCTTTGGGTTGTTACGTTGATAGACGGGGATTACATTATTACTCAAAATCCCCTCCCAATCTTCGCTATGAATAATAAATTGTTCAATCCCTTCCCTTTCGTGCGGCAAGGCATTTTTTTTCAATTGCGCCTCTATGCTTTTGGCACGCTCGCTCGCTTCTATGAACTTCTTGTGTAACTCCTCGTCTCCTGTAGTAACATACAGCATAACATAATTAATTCGCTCCATAATCGTGCTTTTGATCTGCAACTGTGTGGTCAAATTCGGCACGGAATGATTAATAATTTTATCATTATCACGCGCCACTTGAAGCAGTTGATGATTCAGCACGAACATACCGCTTCCTGCAAACAGGACAATCGTCAGAAATACGCTAAAGAATTTTAGTCTAATCGGTAAGTTACTCCACTTTTTCAATACTCTCATCTTATTTGCTCCGTATTCTTCATTGGCACCCTAAAGAATGGGGATATACAGGTAAAGAAAACATGCCTTTTTTATACTCGTCTAGCTTTTGTTTAATTTTGCTTTTTATGGGGTCCGGAACCATAGAACCAAAGGGTGCTAAATCCTGTCCTCCGTTTTTGAAATCAAAAGTTAGGCTACCTTCTGGCAATGATCCGTCCTTGTATTGCTGTGCAATTTGGAGATAGACGTTTGTTACATCCTGTACTGTGCTCGTAATAATCGTCCCTCTAGATACAAACGACTGATCGGAAATATAGCCTACCGCCCATCGTTTTGCATGATGCGCTTCCATGATCACATCAATATTGAAGCCATCTCCCATTGGCACGAGCACATCAACACCCTGTTCCACCATGTTTTTAGCAATTTTGACGGCCGCTGAGCCATCATTCCAACTGTTTACTTCCTGCACAATAACTTGGTTTGCTTTGTTCTGTTCCTTAACAGCTTGAATAAACGGTCTAATTTCTTTCATAGAACAGTAAGCAGGAATCAGACCAACTTTGTGCGTTTTCGTCATCAGTCCTGCGACCATACCAGAAAAGTATCCGATTGACTCCGGCGTAAAATAACCGCTGATACGTTAGAAACGTTCGACTTTCCGTTAAAAAAAACGAAATGCGTGTTCGGATACGCAGGTGCAACACGATTAAATATCGACTCGAAGCTTCGTCCATTGCCAAAAATCAAATCATATCCTTCTTCCGCCAGCTTCTTCGTCTCTGCGACTTGTACTTGCTCTGTGCTTATGTTCTGTTTATAAATAATTTGTGCATGTAACTCTCGTTCAATTTGTTGCAAGCCTTTAAATGCTTGGTTATCCCAGCCTTGATCATCTTTTTTTCCTTCCAGTAACAGCGCCACTTTGAATGGAGGCTTTTGAAGTGGTACGTTTTCTTTGTTTTCAACTAATGAAAATAATAAGCAGCCAACCAACAACAGCAATACCAAAAGGAGAAGTATTTTCTTCAGCATAAACACATCCCTTTTCTACGGCTATATTACCATTGTATACATTTTATGTTAAAGCTCTGAAGTGCAAAAATTGCAGAAAAAAAATCCAGATTTATCTATCTGGATTTTAGGAAGTATAAATATTGTATTGTTTAATTTTGTAATATAAAGTACGTAACGAAATGTCGAGTTTTTCTGCGGCGAGACGACGGTTTCCCTCCACTTCACTTAATACCTTCTCGATATGCTTACGTTCCACTTCTTCAAGCGTCGGTAAATGTTCCGGTACACTCATAATGAAATCAATCGCACTCTGTACAGTATCTCGCAGATGCGGAAGCTTAAACGGCTTACATATATAATCAAGCGCACCCAACTTCATGGCCTGAACAGCGGTCTCTATGGTAGCATAGGCGGTGACCATAATTACCTGGCATTCACCATCTATTTCCCTCATTCTGCTTAGCACTTCGATGCCGCTCATCTCCGGCAATTGAATATCAAGCAGTACGAGTTCAGGATGATGTCGTTCGTACAACTGTAGCGCTTCCTGCCCCGAGTGGGCGGTCACAATTTCCACACGCTCTGATTGGATTGCCGTCGCCATCAAAAAACAAATATCTACATCGTCATCAACAATCAAGACGACAGGCTTGCCTTTCATTCCTTCTCCTCCCATCTTCTCTTCATTCATTATATATCATATATATCAACGAAAATACAGAGAATATGGGATGAAAAAGAGAGCAGATTATACGGTTGTTACTTTATTTTTGGATTCTCGTTAAAATGTCTCGTGCAATATGCACACCACAGGCTCCCGCTTGCGCCAATCCGCGTGTGATGCCCGCGCCGTCGCCTCCTGCATACAAACCGCGGATTTCCGTTTCAAAATTCTCATTGAGATACGGGCGTGCCGAATAAAACTTCGCTTCTACGCCATAAAATAATGTATGATCGCTGGCAAGTCCTGGTGTTACGTGATCAAGCGCTTCCACCATCTCGATGAGGCTTTTCATCGTGTTATAAGGCAGAACAAGACCCAAATCTCCCGGCACAGCTTCTTTCAATGTCGGTTCCAGGAAGCCTTCTTTCAGACGCTTCTCCGTCGTTCTGCGTCCGCGTTTAATATCACCATAACGCTGTACGATAACAGAACCGTTAGATAAATCGTTGGCATGACGGCAGATTTCTTTGGCATATTCGTTCGGTTTATCAAACGGTTCTGTAAACACATGAGATACAAGAAGTGCGAAGTTCGTATTCGGCGATCCCAGTTTTTCGTCTTTATATGCGTGTCCATTTGCAGCCATAACCCCGCTGTGGTTTTCAACGACCACATGTCCGCTCGGATTAGAACAGAAGCTGCGAATTACCTGATCGGTGGATGAGCGATAGAGAAATTTCCCTTCATATAAATGATGATTAATTTCTTCCATGACAACATTGGTTGTTTCTACACGCACACCGATATCCACCTGATTATTCAGCAGACGTAGTCCTTGACGCTTCAAGATATTACCAAACCATTCTGAACCATCACGTCCTGGAACAATAACTACTTGATCCGCCATGTATGTTTCACCAGATTTGCATTCGATTCCCCGAATGTGCATACCGTCTTCCGTTTTCTCGGTAAGAATATCGGACACTTCACTTTTGAACTTCATAGTAATTTTGGTTTCGAGCTCACGGTAAATGCTTTGTAAAATCTCCAGGTTCTGCTCTGTGCCAAGATGACGCACATTTGCACGCAGCAACTTCAGCCCTACGCCCGCCGCTTTCCGTTCGATTTCCCGCACTTCGTTCGTCGTCGGATCAGTAATATTCAATGTAGCTCCATGCTCTAGATTAATCTCATCCACATAACGAATCAGATCAAGCACCTGAGACGGGGGAAGATAATCCGTCATCCAGCCACCAAATTCGGTTGTAATGTTGAATTTACCGTCAGAATAAGCTCCAGCACCACCGAATCCGTTCGTAATCGAACAAGCAGGCAAACAGCCGCTAAATTCTTTTCGACCTGCAGGTGGCGGGCATTTTTTAATTTTTTTCTCTAAAATCGGACAGCGACGTTTAAAAATATCGTGACCTTTATCTATTAACAAAACATCTAAAGCAGGATTTTTTCTTGTCAGCTCATACGCCGTAAAAATACCGGCAGGACCGGCTCCTACAATAATAATGTCGTACTTCATTAATCAAAAGCCCCCCAAGATGTACAAACTATTTTTGAGACCTTCCTGATTATACATCTTGCTATGTAAAGAATCAATCAGAAACACGAATGTTTTTTTATTCACTATGCATTTCGTTCGTTATTTGGCATACGAATATTCGGGAATAACTGTTCCAGCAACAAATAAGTCAACCCAACCATCTATAAGTTCATTTTCTGGCATGGAAGACACTTGCGAATTTCCTTCCCCATGCAGAATCAATGCATAAATGCGGGCGAATAAAATGCTGTACAGTCCAACGGCAACGGCATGGCAATTCACATCCTGCCGAACCTGGCGCATAGTCTTGTAATAGTTGAAAAAGTCAGTAAGCTTATCGACAAGATTTTTTGTGAACGTATCTACATACTTGCGACACTCTTCCATCTTTTCTGCCTCATTAAGCAGTAGTTTAATTAATGGCAGTTCCTTTCTGAAAGCAGAAATAAACGTACGCACAATGGCACGCAAGTCACTTTCGAAATCATCTGTGACACCTTGAACGATATATTCACCAATTTCAGATAACAATGCGTGACGCTGGAACATTTCCGTAAACAATCTTTCCTTGCTTTCAAAATGGCGGTATACAGTCAAGTCGTTGACTCCAGCCAATCGGGCAATTTCACGAATGGTCGAAGCTTGAAATCCTTTCTGAGAAAAAATTTCCACGGCCGAGTGAAGAATTTTTTCTCTGGTTCTTTTTACTCGTGGGGAATATTTCTTTTCCATGCATATTCTCCTTTACTCTATCATTCTCTATCTGTTGTAGGATCTAATCTAATAGGCAAAAAAACCTATAATACCAGTATCCACCATTTTTCATCATGAAACAAGTTACAATTTAAAAAAACAAAAGAAAAAATTCAAATTACCTTCTTTTAATAAAGAAAAGATGCGAGAAAAACAAAAAAAGCTTCAACCCTATACAGGATTGAAGCTTGTAGTTATTTATGTATGAAAATGATCGGGAAGACAGGATTTGAACCTGCGACCTCCTCGTCCCGAACGAGGCGCTCTACCAAGCTGAGCCACTTCCCGACAAATGCATGCAGAAATGGATGGTAGCGGCGGAGGGGATCGAACCCCCGACCTCACGGGTATGAACCGTACGCTCTAGCCAGCTGAGCTACACCGCCTCAAAAACAACCAAGTAAGAACAAAGAAGGACCTAGTATATAGCGAAAGTTTTTTCTACCGCTTTCATATTAGCATCCAACTTCTTGCTTATATAATGGCGGAGAAGGAGGGATTCGAACCCTCGCACGGTTTAACCCGTCTACTCCCTTAGCAGGGGAGCCCCTTACAGCCTCTTGGGTACTTCTCCGAATGATGGCGGACAGGGTGGGATTCGAACCCACGAGACGAGTTAACCCCGCCTACACGATTTCCAATCGTGCTCCTTCGACCAGCTCGGACACCTGTCCATGCATATTAACAGCGACAAGATTTATTTTATCATGACACCAGATTAAAAGCAAGGATTTTTAAAAAAAGCTCCTTCTCCTGTACTGGAGAAAGAGCCTGGCGTGGGTATAGATTATCCACAATGTTTCTTGAATGCTTCAAGCAAATCTGCCGCAATAATTTCAAGCGGACGGTTTTCAATCTGATGGCGTTCCATCATATACACTAGCTCTCCATCCTTCAGCAAGGCAAAAGACGGGGAAGAAGGCGGATAACCGGTAAAGTATTCTCTTGCTTTAGCGGTCGCTTCCTTATCTTGCCCGGCAAACACTGTATAGAGATGATCCGGTTTTTGCTCGCTATGCTGCAGTGAATACGCTACAGCAGGGCGAGCAAGACCCGCGGCACAGCCACACACGGAGTTAACGACTACAAGGGCGCTTCCCTTCATGTTCTCAAACTTCGCCTCTACATCTTCCGGTGTCAACAACTCTTCAAACCCGACAGATGTAAGCTCCGTACGCATCGGTTGAATAACTGAGCGCATATATTCATCATATGACATCATAGTCTTATCCCTCCATTACCGTTTCGTACTTTCTTATGACATGATTACAAAGCGGTTTATTTCATTATAGCGATTTCTTTTCTGTTAGGAAAGTTTTGTAGAACATTTCCGCAAAGAGTGCATCCTTTTTCCTGTTTCCAAAAAAAATCAATACTGTATAATTTTATAGTAACGCGTGTTCATATTTAGTAAATGTAATAAATTTAACTTTCATCAGAACTTTTTACGCATTATCGCTGTTTTTATAGTAGAATAGGCGACGAACATACATTGATATCTGTTTATGGACACAGTACACAAAAAAAGGGATAAAGAGAGAAGGAAGGGACATATTTTGGAGAACAATCGGAGGAGAAAACATAGGAACAGAATTTGGCTTGCACTATCGCTGTTAGGAGTAATTATTGGTGCGAATATATTATTTCGTGATAGCCCCCCTGTTCAATCAGCCCAAGCGTTTCTGAATAAAATTTCTAACCAAGCGTTACCCCCGAAAAGTAATGAAGATTCACAGAAGCAGCAAAATACAGCCCAAGAACCTGATTCACCCGTTCCGACAAAGCCAGAGCCAGCATCTCCTGTAGCAAAACCAGCCGAAGTTCCTGATGTTCCAGCAGTTGGCAAGATGATCGCCCACATCCCTTTGTCTAAACCGACCGTATATTTAACTTTTGATGACGGACCGGGACGTTATACGCAAGATATTGTAGAAATTTTAGACAAAAACAATATTAAGGGCGGTTTTTTCTGGGTAGGACAAAATCTGAAAACAGAACAACAGAGCATATTCGCTAAAAAAATGCTGGAAAACGGACACATTATCGGTACTCATACGATGCATCATGAAAAGCTGAAAAAAAAGCCAAAAGACGTGCAAGTACAAATGATTCGTGCTTCTACTGATCATATCTCCAAAAAAATTGGTGCGCCCATATATTACTTCCGTCCGCCTTACGGAGCCATCGATCAAAATACATTGGTTGCTTCCAAGGAAACAAATCAAATCCTTGCCTATTGGAACGTAGACAGTCTGGATTGGAAGTATGGAGACAAGCCTGACTTAATTATGAATAATATCGCCAAGGAAGTAAAACCAGGTTCAATTATCCTCATGCATGAAAAAGAACAGACGGTAAAACTGCTACCGAAAGTTATCGAGCTACTTAAACAAAAAGGCTACGATATTGCGCCGCTTCCTGTACCAGACTCAGGTAAAAAATCATAGCATCTGACGCATGTAAAAAGAGGCGACCCGGTAAAAACCGGCGCCTCTTTTTTAAGCTTAATACACATCACGACGAATAAATACGATGTAAGCCACAAGAAGGGAAGCTACGCTCCATATACTAAGCGTAGCCAGTGAAAAAGTCAGACTTAATCCAGGAATCGTCGGCGGCGTACCCACCAAATAATCGGTTAACTGCAGGTTTACCATGAAAAAGTATTTGGCCGACTCCCACGCAGATGCCATATTCGTTAAAATCGTACCCGCGATAAGAGCTGATACCATAACTCCCATTCCTGCAGCTGTGCTACGAACAAGTACAGATACCATAAATGAAATGCACGCTACAGCCAGACAAGCGTACCAGGAAAGTCCGTACTCCATCGTGATATACAGCCATTGCGGGAGTACACGTACGCCTTCCGTATTCACTTCCTCCCCTTGAATCTGAAATCCGGTCAGCACTGGATATGTCCATCCTGTATAGCCAAAAACAACTCCAGAAATTGCATAAGCAATCATTCCTGTAAGTACAACAATCGCCGAAACAAATAGAAATAAGGCAATAAGTTTGCTTGTAAGCACCTTCCATCGTTTCACGGGCCGGGTCAATAACAACTTAATTGTGCCACTCGCATGCTCGCCGGAGACGATGTCCGAAGCAATAATGACAATAAGAAGCGGAATAAACAAAGAAACAGCATTGCTCATGAAATCTCGGGTAAATGTGACTCCGTTTGGAGATGTTGGATTAATATCGTGATCCAGATAATATTGTTGTTGCTGGATACGAATCCGCATTAATTTCTTCCAATCCTCCGGAATACGGGTGCTGCTCAAGCGGTTCGTCGTATCGTTGATGCTCTGCCGCACCGACACCCTCCAATCTGTCGTCCCAAGCTGCTTCTGATTATCCAGTGTAGCCCGCAGCTGCGCATAAGTAAAAATAGGTACAAGTACAAGCAAAATTAGTACAACGACCCATAATCGTTTCCTCTGCAAAATTTTCAACGCTTCGTTCATGACCAAACCATACATACTAAATATGATGCCCCCCCTCAGTCATATCGAGAAATAGGTCCTCGAGACTCGGTCTTCTCCATTCGATTCCATATATCTCGATGCCTTGACGGACTAAAGCGGCCGTCAGCTGTGGAATATGCTCAGGGGCTACTTCTGTTACGATTCCATCGTCTAACGTTTCCTGCTCTTGTACTTTGGTGAACGGTGAGTTCACAAGCAGATTTTTTGCTTCAGAACAAGGATTGGCATACCAAATGATTTTACGAAAGTCTTGTGTTAACAGTTCATCCACAGCCCCTACACGAACGATGCTACCTTCGTTAATAATCGCTACCCGATCACACATAAGTTGAATTTCACTAAGCATGTGGCTTGAGATGAATACACTTAAGCCTTCATTGGCTAATTGACGAATAAAAGCACGCAATTCTCTAATGCCCTGCGGATCAAGACCATTCGTCGGTTCATCTAAAATAAGTAACTTCGGGTCGCCGAGCAAAGCCTGGGCGATTCCAAGACGCTGGCGCATTCCCAAAGAATAATCTTTTACACGATCATCGATACGCGCGCTTAAATCAACACGCCGTACAACTTCGTCAATTTTCTTGCGGGTTACCCCTGGAATCATGCGGGCAAAATGCTCCAGATTTTCTATTCCGGTCAAGAACGGATACAATTCAGGGTTCTCCACAATCGAACCAACCTTCGCTAGCGCTTCCGTATGGTCTTTCTGGATATCATAACCGCACACACGAATTCGACCTGCTGTTGGCCGGATAAGGCCGACCATCATCCGAATTGTCGTAGTTTTACCCGAACCGTTTGGTCCCAGAAATCCGAACACTTCTCCCTCCTGTACAGAGAAAGAAATACCTTTAATAATACGGTTACGACGGATTGTTTTTTCTACCCGGTCTATTTCAAGTGTAATCGCTCGTTTCACCGCTCTTCCCTCCTATCGGATTACTTCGGCCATCCTCTCTCCGATCCGCCTGTACCCAGCCTGATTCGGGTGAAAGTGATCACTGGACAAATACTTTTTGCCATCTGTACGGAATAAATCATCAGTCGGTACAAAAACCGCATGAGAATACTGGTATAAAACAGCAGACGTTTCACTATTCCAACGCTCTACAACCTCATAGCTTTCCTGCGCATTCGATAAGTCGGCAAACGCATTATATAATCCCATATACAGAATTTTGGCGTGCGGATTCAACGAATCGATAATTTTTACGATTTCCTTATAACGCTCTATCGCTCCTGGCAAGCGCTTCTGGCTTATTTCTGGGTTAACCTCTTCCGCTCCCCCGGCATTAAACAAATCATTCCCACCAATAGAAAGTGTAATAATATCAGCCTGGCGAATCGTTCTCCGAATATCTTCTTTTTGTTGTAAATCACGCAGCAAATCAGTAGTTTTGTATCCGTTCACTCCATGATTTAACACGTACGCTTGCTGACCAGTCGCCTCCGACAAACGTACCCGTAAGTTCCCAACGTAGCCAAGTCCCGCTCCATCTCCGGTACCCCGGGTTAACGAGTCACCCAGCGCAACGATTTGCACGGTATTTACTTTAGATTTTCCCGTCTCTTCTTCTGCACTTTTGTCAGTTTTCCATTCTCCGTTCGCGGAAGGGGAAAGAATCTCAGTAATCCCCAGATAAAGCCCGACTGCGAGAACCAAGGTAGAGACAAGAGAAAAAGCCGCAAATAGCCGCCAACTAGTTTGTGATGACATACCCGCTCCTCCTTCGGACGAAATTCTTTTTTCATTATATACATAACTGACAAGAAGTAAAAAACATGTACCGCTTTTTTCCTTTTTTGTTTGTTTTGCATGTAGGCAGGGTAAAGTAAAAGAAACAGAAATATATTCATGTGAGAGGATGAGGTAGAAATGAACAACAACAATGACAATCGAAACCATAATGATAAAGAGGCAAACGATAAGCCTATACAGAACACAGCAGTCCCGGATTTCGACGCAGCCAAGAAGACGGGTACCGAATTTGATCATATGAAATCGAATAAAGAACTTCGTAAAGAAGGTTTACTCGAAGATCCCATTCAGGAAACAAAAAAGCATGCCGAACAAGCGGCAGATAAAAAATCAAACGTTAAATTAGTGAAAGCAGAAGAAGAAAAATAAGAAAAGGAGCCACCCGGCTCCTTTTCTTTATTATGCACTGATGCTTATCCTTTTAGTAGCGTCTGTACTCTCTTTACCACATCAGATTTCAACTGCAAGAGGTTAGTCTGCGCCTCTTCTAGCGTATTGCCCTTTACACCAAAGTAGACTTTCAGTTTCGGTTCCGTACCGGACGGCCGCAGGCAGAACCATGCACCGTTTGCCAGCCTATATTTTAATACATCGGATACGGGAAGCGTAAGCGCTTCATCCCGGCTCTCCCTCACGAATCGTCGTCTGCCTGTTTGGTAGTCCTCCACCATATCCACTTTTTGACCGCTCATCTCCACAGGCGGCTCCTTGCGGAACGTTTGCAGAATCGACTGAATGGTTTCAAGCCCGGCTTTTCCTTTCAGCGTTATCGAATACAAATCCTCCAGGTAATACCCGTATGTCGTAAATATCTCCATTAATCCTTCATATACCGTCATACCGCGTGATTTGTAATGGGCAACCATCTCCGCGACAAGCAGGCATACCTGCACTGCATCCTTATCCCTCACGAAATCACCGGCGAGATAGCCATAGCTTTCTTCATATCCGAAAAGGAAGGTACGGTCTCCTGCCTGCTCAAATTCTTTTATTTTCTCGCCAATGAATTTGAATCCGGTCAATGTATCTATTGTCTCCAACCCGAAAGAACTTGCAATAGCGCGTCCGATTTCAGACGTGACAATCGTCTTCAATACGACCCCATTTGGTGGCAAGGTTCCTTTTGCCCGCTTTTGTTCCAGCAAATAATGCAGCAGGAGCGCGCCGGTCTGGTTTCCGGTCAGCACTACATAGTCGCCGTCCCCATTTTTAACTACAACACCGACACGGTCCGCATCCGGATCTGTGCCAAGCAGCACATCGGCATTCACTCTCTTGCCGTATCGAATCGCCCACTCAAATGCGGCGTGCTCCTCAGGATTCGGAGAAGCAACCGTAGAGAACTCAGAATCAGGCTGCTCCTGCTCGGCTACGACGGTCACATGCGTAAATCCTAACTTAGCCAATCCTCGGCGTACCGGCACATTCGCTGTGCCATGCAACGGCGTAAACACAATGCGCACGTCCTCTTTCATCCGCTCAATGACTTCTGGATTTACACTTAGGGCACATGCCTTCTGAAGGTAAGCTTCGTCAACATCCGCTCCGATGTCTACGAGTAGGTTGGCTTTCCGTGCTTCTTGCTCGTCCATGACCTCTACAGTCAATTCATCGAACACTTCATTTACATTAGCTGTTACTGCATCTGCTTCTGTCGGGGGAAGTTGCCCCCCGTCCGGTCCATATACTTTATACCCGTTATATTCTGGGGGATTGTGGCTGGCCGTAATCACAATGCCTGCATATGCGTTCAAGTAACGCACGGCAAATGACAGGACTGGAGTCGGACGAATGTCATCGAATACATATGCTCGAATGCCGTGTTGTGCCAGCGTCAATGCCGCCTCCAGTGCAAATGCTCGTGACTGGCGGCGCACATCGTACGCAATGGCCACGCCGCGCTGTTTCGCCTCCGTCCCTTGTGCTTCTATATAGCGGGCAAGCCCTTCAGAAGCCTTACGAACCGTATACCGATTCATCCGATTCGTACCCGGTCCAAGTTCGCCACGTAGCCCGCCGGTACCAAAAGCCAGATTGCGGTAAAAAGCGTCTTCCAAACGTTGCGGATCGTCCCACATGTCCGCAAGTTCATGCCTTACGTCTTCTGCAAGGCCAGGATATGCCCGCCAGTGTGCCGCCTTTTGTTTCCACTCCATCTTTTTCTCTCCTCTTTTATATATCAATTATTTCTTCCATAATAAACTTTTTTGGTACCTAGGACAATTTCCAGTCTGGGAAAAAGAAAAAGCCGTTCGCCTTGAACGGCTCTACTCTAGCAACGTACATCAACTACATTGTTTTGGGTTTTCCTAACAAGCGAAACATATTCCGTTTATACGCTTCTACACCCGGCTGATCGAATGGATTAACCCCAAATAAATAGCCGCTAATCCCGCATGCTTTCTCGAAAAAATAGACCAGTTGTCCGAAATAATAAGGTGTCGCCTCCGGTACGATAATCCGCAGGTTGGGCACGCCACCCTGTGTATGGGCCAGCATCGCTCCTTCGCACGCTTTTCGGTTCATCTCATGAAGTGAAACACCTGACAAGTAGCCTAATCCATCTGTATCATCAGCCATCTGCGGTACAGTGATCTGCTCCCTGAGCGCCTCCACCCAAAGCGTAGTCATAAATAAGTCCCGTCGCCCCTCCTGTACATACTGACCCATAGAATGAAAATCCGTTGAAAAATGGAGGCTCGCCGGGAATATCCCTTTGCCGTCTTTTCCTTCGCTTTCACCAAATAACTGCTTCCACCATTCCGCTACATACCGTAGCCCAGGTTCATAGCTGGCCAACAATTCAATGGTCTTTCCCTTGTCATAAAACAGGCGACGCAAAGCCGCATAGCGATAGGCGGGATTACCGTCCACATCCGGCGTTCCACACAGCCGAACCGCATCGGCTGCACCTGCCAGCACCGTATCCACGTCAATGCCTGCGACAGCCATCGGCAGCAGGCCCACCGATGTCAATACTGCATACCTGCCTCCAATATTGTCCGGTATTCCAAACGTTTCGTACCCTTCACGTTCTGCGATCTTTTTTAACGGACTGTGCGTATTGTCCGTCGTTACGATAATTCGCTTCCGTGCTCCTTCTTTGCCATAGCGCTTCTCCAGCAACTCGCGAAACAAACGGAAGGCCAGCGCTGGCTCCAGTGTTGTGCCGGATTTGGAGATGACATTGATATAGACCTCTTTTTCTTCTATCAAGCGCAATAAGTTTGCTGTGTATGAAGCGCTCATCTGGTGGCCGGCAAAATATACCTCCGGTGCCTTGCGACACGCTCTGGACCATTGATTATAAAAAGCGGGACAAAGCATCTCGATAGCCGCGCGCGCGCCCAAATACGAGCCGCCGATGCCGATTACGATGAACGCCTCCGCCCGATTGCGAATTGTCTCACCCGTCCGTTTGATACGCGCATATTCTGCCCGATTATAGACTTCCGGCCACCGGATCCACCCGGTATGTTTCCCGCCGGGCCCGGTGCCTGCGCTCAGCATGTCATGTGCCTGTCGTACTTTCGGGGCCATCTGTTCCAACTCGTGCTGCATCATATACTCAGTAACAAGCGCACAATCAAAAGCTATCTGTTTCTTCATCCTTGCTCTCCTTCCCAGGTCAAACTCTTTTGCTGAACTGACGGAGAGCCTGACGCACAACAGAAACGGATTAAATCGAAAGTGTTTTACTTAATTCGTACATATCTAAATCAATGTCGTTCTCAATTGTAAACACGTCAGCAAAATCGACCTCGGTAATCCGATTCCGTTGAATGCCCACCATCTTGCCGCTCTGGCCTTCACGCAACAAATCAACCGCTTTTGCTCCCAGACGGCTTCCTAGCATCCGATCAAATGCGGACGGAGAGCCGCCTCGCTGCACATGTCCAAGTACAGTTACCCTTGTATCCAATCCAGCCTCTTCCTTTATTCTTTGCGCAATTTCCGAAGCCGGGCACACGCCTTCCGCCACGATAATAATACTGTGTTTCTTGCCCCTCTTATTTCCTTCAAGCAAACGATGGGTTACATCATTAATTTCGACGTTTACTTCCGGAATAAGAATCGACTCTGCTCCGCCGCTTAAACCCGCCCATAGCGCAATATCACCGCAGTGGCGACCCATCACTTCCACAACAAAGATTCGTTCATGTGAAGTGGCGGTATCCCGTATTTTATCAATCGCTTCTAGAACCGTATTCACCGCCGTATCAAAACCTAACGTCATCTCTGTTCCCGAAATATCGTTGTCAATGGTCCCGGGAATACCAATGGTAGAAAACCCTTTGTCTGATAATTTTTGCGCACCACGGAACGAACCATCACCACCGATTACTACGAGCCCTTCGATACCTTTCCTACGTAGTTCAGCGATTCCTTTTTGCTGGCCTGCATCCGTTTTGAATTCCTCGCTGCGGCTGCTATGTAGTATCGTACCCCCGCGCTGAATAATATCACCCACACTTCCTGCATCCATCAGCGTAATCTGCCCTTGCATTAAGCCCTCATACCCATGGTATATACCATATACTTCCATACCATAAGAAATACCGCGACGGACAACGGCACGAACAGCCGCATTCATGCCTGGTGCATCTCCTCCACTTGTTAAAACCGCGATTTTTTGCATATTCATCATCCTCTCTTTTCTTCTATGCCAGGCGAAGTCAAAAGGTTCATCTCCGCCAGTTTTGCCAATCCTATAATCCCTGCATCATTGCCCAGAACGGCAGGTACAATAATATTTTTATCTTTAATATCAGGCAACGCAAATTCGTGAAACCAATGAATGAGCGGAGTAAATAATGACGCTCCCGCTGCAGCTGCTCCTCCTCCAATAACGATACGCATAGGAGCAGTAACGGTAAAAATACTTGCAAGCGCATATCCCAGATAATATGCCGCATGTTCCATTATCTCGCATGCGGCTTTGTCGCTTTCCTGTGCGGCTTCAGCTACATCTTTGCTTGTTATTGTTCCGGCTTGCGTCAGCCGCTGTGCGAGCCTACTCTTCGGATATTGCCTGGCTGCTCGTTCACCATAATAGGCAATAGCCGATGCGGAAGCTTCTGTTTCCAAACATCCTGTTTTTCCGCAGTTGCAGGGGCGTCCATCCTTTATTTTCACACGAAAGTGACCGATTTCTCCGGCCAATCCGTAAGTTCCATTAATAATACGACCGTTTGCAATGACCCCGCCGCCGACACCGGTACCAATGGTCAGACACAGAAGGTCGTCCGCTCCTTTTCCAGCCCCCTGCCACATTTCACCCAGCGCGGCCCCATTCGCATCGTTAATTACAAAGACAGGAACGCCTAGCATAGTTGATACTCTCTCTGCTACAGGTACATCATGCCAGCCAAGGTTTACTGCCCTAATTACCTTTCCCGTCTCCATCTCCACAAATCCAGCCACCCCTACACTCGCTGCCCGTATCTGCTCCGGTGCAATTCCGCTCTTCCGGCAAAGTACATTTTGCAGTTCCAGAAACTGTTGCAATACTAGATCAGCCTGCTCATCCGATTGTGTAAGCACACTTTGCTTGGCAAGAATCATCCCACTTGTATCTACGAGACCGGCTTTAATGTTTGTGCCTCCCACATCAAAACAAAGATACATAGCACCTTCCTCCCTGCCCGTTTACTCTGCTCGTTCACCATTCTATTATAGTATGTACGAGCGGTTTCGTTTTGATTTTATATACACTTTAACCCACTTCCTCAACATGTCTAACTGGTTTGATGTAAGAAATACAAGAAGCAAAGAGAGCTATCCTGTGCTCTGGCTAAACTTATAATATTTTTATGTCAAATAACACGGTTTGCTCTTGACTTCTCTTCTGGAATCATGAGTATAATAAGAAGGTTTGCAAGATATAGAAGAACGGAAAAAACGTAAGGAGGGGTTTGTCACATGGCCATTACAAGCTATGAACAAATCGAGGAGAAAATCTGGGATATTGTCGAAACGGAAATTATACAAGGGGAATTCATGCAGACACTGCTTGCTGGTGAATGGACACCTGCGCAGGTGCGGGAATTCGCGCTTCAATACAGCTATTACAGCCGTAATTTCCCGCGCGTGCTCGGCGCAGCCATTGCGGCCGTCGAACCTGAAGACGATTGGTGGGTTCCACTTGTCGACAACTTATGGGATGAAGGCGGACGTGGCAATCCGAAAAGCTACCACTCCCGTCTATACCATTCCTTTATGATTACGGCAGCACCCGATGTGCCGACGAACGAAAAATACGTGCCGGATTATCCGGTCTCTCCAGCTTCAAAAGAAGCAGTAAATACATTTATTTCTTTCCTGCGTAACGCTACGCCGCTTGAAGCAATGGCTTCGATTGGTTTCGGTTCGGAACTGTTTGCAGGCAAAGTTATGGGCCTTATCGGCCAAGGGCTGGAGCATCCGAATTACAACCGGGCACAGAAACTGAATACGACATTCTGGACAGTGCATGCCGACCATCATGAACCGCGGCATTATGAACTATGCAAAAACGTGCTAACCCGCTTTACATCCTCTCAGGATTTAGAGCACATGTATCGGGCCGGAGCATACATCACTCGCTCTGAAGCTCGCTTTTACGATGGCCTTTATGAACGTATGAAAAGCGTATAATCCGGCAAACGTTTGAAGCGGCCTGTTCTTCTTACAAGAGCAGGCCGCTTTTATTATGCTAAACTTATTTATCCCGCTTTAACGGGCAGTATCCCCCACCTCAAGACTTAAAGAAATAGAGGAAGGTTAGATGGGGGATAAACCGTCTCTAAAAGTCCGATACATTTAACTAACACTCAGTAGGAAATGAAGAAAACCTCCACTGAGTGAAGTTTCACTTTATTTAGAAAGAAGGGGAGAAAGTGGAGATCGGAACCGTTGTGACTTCCATCCTGATGATGGCAGTCATGATTTTCATCGGCAGCCTGCTGGCACGCCGTATTCCTTTTACGATGGAAAGACGGCAGCTGCTCATAGCAATTATTATTAATGTGGCAATGCCTTGTATTATTCTTAACGGGGTATTCCAAACAGAAATTGATGCAGAATTTCTTATGCTTGTTCTGTTGATTTTTCTTAGTTCCATTGTTATCAATTGTTTAGGCGTCCTACTTGGTTGGATTGCAGCTCGGGGAATGCGTGTGGCCCCGGATAAAGCGAAAGAGATGGCCCTTCTATCTGGATTAGGCAATACCGGCTTTATCGGAATTCCGCTCTGCGCCGCAGTGTTCGGACCAAAAGGCGCACTGCTCGCCGCCATATTCGACGCGGGGTTAGATTTTACTATCTGGACACTTGGCGTGATGATGTTGCAAGGCGAAAAAAGAGTTAGCTTTCGTTTGCTTAAAGAACTGATTAATATTCCTATGATAGCTATTTTCGTTGGAATGATCGCGGCCGTCATGCATATTAAACCGCCACAAAGTGTGGCAAACCTGACAGAAACGCTAGCCAGTCTCGCGTCTCCGCTTGCTATGATATATATCGGTATGCTCATCCCTTCCATAATAAAAAAGAAACAGACCACCAGTCTTCATCAACTGAGCATGCCACTAATTATAAAATTACTAATTTTCCCATTAGCAACTGCATCTCTGCTGCACATATTTGCCTTACCAATGGAAGTAGCACAGATTATTATCGTACAGTCGACAATGCCGACCCTTACGTTGGCCTCCATTCTATTCGCCCGATATTCTAAAGATGAAGAATACGGAGCGATGGCCACTGTGTTTTCTACACTCGTATCCATCACAACCATCCCTCTCATGACAATGTTTTGTTTTTACATTATTGCTAAATAAATGTAGAGAGCCTGCTATCTGCAGGCTCTCTGCACTTCTATTTTTTATAGTAATGAATCATTATTCCGGCGCTGTACCGACGCATCGTTTAAATACGGATCATACATATGGGAATTCAATGCATTATTGTTACGGAATGTATCATATACATGGTGCTCGCGTTCGGCATCCGCATCTACCATAACCAGAATTTCTCCTTGATTAAGATATTCCTCATATTCTTTTGCTTCGTCCTCAGGTATACCCATACCAACCAATGCACCTACCAATCCACCTGCACCTGCGCCTACGACAGCTCCTCCAAGTGTTGCTGCAATCGGACCAGCCGCCACGATAGGCCCCACTCCCGGAATGGCCAATGCCCCAATACCGACCAGAAGCCCTGCCAATCCGCCAAGCACACCACCTGTTGTAGCACCCGCTGCCAGGCCTTCTTCCAGCTTCGTGTCCGTTTCTTCTTCAATCGACTCCATTCTGTCTCTATCTTTTGCAATAACGGAAATATCTTCAGAACGGTACCCTTTGTTCTTTAACGTCTCAATTGCGCGTACCGCCTCGTCATGCGTGTGGAATACTCCGATAATTTTCTTGTCTTCATTCATATTATTGTCCTCCTTCTACTCTTAACTATCGTGGTAGTTAGCTTGTTTCAGTGAACACATTTATCTCTACCCCTCTTTCCTTTGCTTCTAAACCAAAAAGCTTATACAATGAAAAAACTACATCTGCATATAAAAGTTTGTAAAATTATACTTCTAAGTTATCAGACTCAGTCTTAAAGAATCATGATGCAATGCATTTTTTGAATAAATACAAGATTATTACAATTTTTTAGTATAAAAGTACGAGTTTTTATCAGGATGTCATGGTATAATCATCAATAATTCTATTACATACAATTACATTTCACATATTACGCGTAAAGGGGAAGAAAAAATAATGGGATGTCCGTTTAAGCATCTACTCGGTAATGAAAAAGGAGCACTAGGCTTCTTTAAAAACACGAAAAAACAAGAGCCCGGCCAGGTGTCCAGCAGCGGAAAATCTGTCGCTTCTTCGACGGAAATCTCCCGGTTCTACCGGGAACTGATGAATAGCACGGAAGCTTCCAAAGTCAAATTTGTCGGTCTAACCGAAGAAGACTTGCATCGTCTTGTATCCATCCGACCTATCTTCGAAAAGTACGTAACTGACATTGTTGCATCCTTCTATGAAAATTTGTCGCAAGTACCTGCCCTTATGTCTATTATTAATAATCACAGTTCAGTCGATAAACTGCGGCAAACACTAGAACATTATCTGCTTGATATGGTATCCGGCGAAATCGGCCAGGATTATATCGTGCGCCGAAAAATTATAGGTAGTGTACATAATCGAATTAATTTATTTCCCGAATGGTATATCGGGGCCTATACACTCATTCAAAACGAAGTTCTGGCCCTGCTTCTCCGTGAGATGAACGCTGTAAATCAGGCTCGTGAAGCGTTCACCTCATTCCAGCGCCTCTGCTCATTTGATATGCAAATCGCGATTGCTACATACATCGACTCATATACATCTTCTATGATGCGTCTTAATGAAATCGAGCGTATTCAGCATCGTCTCAATGAATCATCCGAGATGCTGGTTGCCACTGCAGAAGAAACAAGTGCTTCCATCGGGCAAAAAGAAACACATGTTGTACAGATGCTTGACGGAACACGCGACATTCAAGAAAGCTCACTACAAATGGTAGAGGACGTAGAGGAAGGAAAAACAGAAATTGGCTCAGCTCTCAACGAAATCGATCGAATCGTAGAAATTATGGATGAGACACGTGAAAAGTCTAAAGAACTGATTGAAAGTGCTAATAAAATAGGGGAAATTGTTCAGGTTATCCATGCTATTTCAAACAAAACAAACGTTCTCTCCCTCAACGCAAGCATTGAAGCGGCACGGGCCGGCGAACACGGACGTGGTTTTACAGTAGTCGCCAAAGAAGTCCGCAATCTTGCCATGCAAACCCAATCGGCGCTCGAACATATTCATGAGCAGATTTCTATGGTGCAGAACAACGTCAGCTCGTTTGAGAATTCATTTGAACAAATTGCCAAGCAAGCAAGCCGTTTCCGTGAAATTAACACGGCCATTATGAGCATTATGAATAACTCCTCGGTTCAGGTACGTTCAAACAGCGAAAAAATCAAGAACGTTAGCAGGTACATTCTTGATTTCCAGCAAACGTTTACCGAAATTTCCACAGCATCCGATCAAGTAGCTAAGATGGCGGAAGAATTGAGCCTATTGAGCAATCAATTGAACGACAAATTTAACATCGGAAAATAACAAGGGAGAAAATGAAGAAATTTTGGCATAGGTGGGACACGGGATGATTACAAAAAAATTCTCTTTTGAGAGCCGGGAGTTCTCCTCATTGGAAGAAATGACAGATACGTTACTTCACGAGGCGAACGAACAAATTATTCGTATCGATATGGGCAATGTCAACAATGTGAACGAAAATCGAAATTACGTAAAATGGCGTCTACTCCATCTTCAGTACTATTTTGGCGATATTACTCCTGTCCAGGTAAAATCTACATACAATTCGCTCTGGAGCCAACTGTATCGTCTTGAACATCAGGATGAGTACCGCCATCCCTATCTTAAGAGTTTATTGGAAAAGGTTAAAAATGCTAACGTATGATTTTCATAATATGGCAAAGGAAAACGTTAAATCGTATGTAGAACTTATCTTACGTGACCTCCGTAGCGAACTTTCTCTTCAAGAAGAATGTCTACTGCATTATTCACTTCAATTAGGCATATGGGAGATTCTTATTAATATCATTGACCATAGTCCAAAGGCAGCGGCCAATTGCCATACGCATATCACGATTCGGTGGACGGACAGCGACATTGTCCTTAAAATTACGAATAGAGATAGCGGCTTCGACTGGCGCAAATGCCTGATGACAGGATTACCTTCTCCTGCCCAGCAGAGAGGCCGAGGCCTGTATATTATCCAAAGCATCAGCAAACATTTTACATTTGATGAAAATGGAGAATCGGCAAACATTACGTTTGCTCGTAAGTGATATCGAAAGACAAAGGGGATAATGTAATGATTAATTATAATGTAGATAATAATCAAATTATATTTACATTTAAGGAAGACATTAATTTTGAAACTGTACGACAAATCGAAACCAAAGTACGAGAAATGGCGATTCCTCAGCAACCGAAAGAAATCGTTATCGACTTGAAACAAGTTCGCTTCATCGACAGCACCGGTGTAGGATTCTTAATCAGTTGGATTCATCCGCTGATTTCAGATTATCAGATTCGCGTCATCAACAGCTCGCTTCCCGTGAAAAACATTCTACAAATCTGCAAGCTCGATACATTAGTAGACATCGCATAACCTAAAAATATAACAACGGAATATGCGGCAAGTATTTTCTCGCTGCATATTCCGCTGCCCTAATCAACTGTAATGACAAGTAAGCATATGTCATCTTTCTTCTTTTCGGTAACGAATGTCTCAATTGCTAACTCCTTCGCTTTTGCCGTCGATGTATGACGATGCCGCAAAAAAAATTGCTGCAGCTTCTCGGTTACCTGAAGCGCCGCCTGGTTCTTTCCTTCGATAAGTCCGTCTGTATAAAGCACGACACGAGCTGACGTTTGATAAGAGAGCACTTCTTTTTCCACAGAAAAATCAGACAAAAGACCAACCGGAAGGCTACCTCGATCGAGCCATCTGCTCTTCCCCTCCACCGTACACATAATTCCTGGAGGATGACCGGCATTTACATATTCAATTGTTTTTTCTTTCGTATTGACCACTACATAAATGCATGTAAAATAATACGGATGCATCTTTTGTTGAGCTGCGTATAAGTTACGCATATGTCTGTTTAATTCCTTGATGACTTTAACCGGGTCTGCTAGCCTGGTGATAAGCCCTTGCAGGAGCGAGCGTACAGACATGCCGATGAGCGATGCGCTAATGCCATGACCTACTACATCCAATAACAGAATCCCATAGCGATGTGAATCGATTTTGTACCAGCAATACATATCACCGGCAAGTTCCTCAGACGGAATATAAATCGCTTCTACCTCTATGTTCGACTCATATAGGGGCGGACTTAATACACTTTGCTGAACGGCTTTAGCAAGTTCTAACTCTGCCTGCAGCTTTTGCTCCGCTTGTTTACGTCGGGTAACATCAGCTTGAAGCCCTACGAAATACAGTAGCTCATCTGACTCGTTAAAAACCGGGCTGATGGTTAGTTCATTCCAGAAATAACTTCCGTCCTTGCGGTAGTTCAATACTTCTGCCGTAATAGGCTGACGTTCCCGCATCGCCTGTCGTATGAGGTCCAGCGTCTTCTCGTCTGTTTCTTTCCCATGCAGAAATCTGCAATTATGGCCAAGTACTTCTTGGGCAGTATAGCCAGTCAACGATTCAAATCCTTTATTAGCAAAAATCAACGGATTATCGGACATGTTCGGATCAGAAATGGTTACTCCTGTTACTGTATTAGCAATCGCCGCAGCAAGATGATTGTTCGTTTCCAGTGCGCGCAAAAGCCGTTCATCAGTCTTTTTTCGCTCTGTAATATCGTGAAAATAAACGCATAGCCCCTCTGAAAAAGGCGTTGCATGAATTTCAAACCATTTATCATATGCAGGCGAGTATTCCTCAAACTCTATTGCTCGCTGTTCAGCTATCGCTTTGAAATATTCGTTCTGAAAGGAAGATACCATCATACCCGGGAACACATTCCACATGTTTTTCTCTAGAAGTTCTTCTCGGCGCTTCTCCAGGATTTTTTCAGCTTCCCGATTTACATATGTAATTCTCCATCGCTTATCCACACTAAAAAAAGCATCTGGAATCGACTCGATCATCAGAGCGACTCGCCGCGCCAACTGCTCTTCGTTCATACTTCACCTCATTGAACCTCGTTTATTCTCAGTGTAGCATATTCGCAAAAATATAAAATCCCCTGCTCTACCTACAAACTCAGGCAAAGCAGGGGACAAATATGAAACGTTGCTATATTTACAAGGATATACTTGTAATCTCTTCTTTCATGCGTGTCATGATTAGCATCTGCTTAATTTCATCTTCCGAACACTCATATAACTGACGCTCGCCAATTTTATAAACTCCAAGATCGAGCAGCGCCTCTACATATTTGTCCATCTTTTTTCTCTCCTTATACTATCTTTCTCTACTTTATTTATATACCCTTTTCTCCGCAAAATAAACATTTCCCGGTCCTTACTTCCGATAAGCAATTTGTGCACAAGTGAATACAATGTAGCATCCGATACCACATGTATCACCAAAACAACAAGAAAGGGTGAAAATATGAGTACACAAAAGAAAGAGCGCCAGGCGCTAAAGTTACTAGGTATATCTGGAATCGGCCTGCTGTTCGATTCCATGGATGTCGGCATCCTCTCTTTCGTTATCGCCGCGCTACAAGCGGAATGGGGATTGACTCCAACACAAATGGGCCTTATCGGTACAGTTAACTTCATCGGAATGGCATTGGGCGCAGCACTGGCTGGTGTCTGGGCCGACCGTTACGGGCGCAAGCAACTGTTTATCGTTACTCTTCTAATCTATAGCATTGCAACCGGATTAAACGCCCTTGCTACTACATTGTTGATATTTATGGCACTACGTTTCATCGTCGGCTTCGGTCTGGGCGGAGAACTTCCTGTCGTTACAACGTATGTACTAGAATCTTCTCCGCAGCAGGAGCGGGCCAAATGGGTCGTCTGGCTTCAAAGTTTTTGGGCAGCAGGGGCGCTTGTTGCAGCCGTAATTTCTTATTTTATCATTCCGGAATATGGCTGGCGGATTGCATTATTTATGGGAGCTTTGCCTGCTCTGTATGCCCTGTATTTGCGACGTGCTCTACCAGAAACGCCCGCATTCACTAGACAAGCGGATCGACAGAAAATCAGCGAAAAAATTCGCCTTCTCTGGTCTCCTGCCTATCGACGCACTACTTTTGTTCTGTGGCTGCTCTGGTTCGCTTCCGTTTTCTCCTATTATGGAATGTTGCTATGGATGCCGTCCATTATGGTTATGAAAGGGTTTACACTCATTAAGAGCTTTGAATATGTATTGCTAATGACATTAGTGCAAATACCCGGTTATTTCACTGCCGCCTATTTCGTAGGCAAATGGGGAAAGAAACCTACGCTCATTACATTTATGACGCTATCTGCCATCGCTTCTCTGGCGTTCGGTCTCTCTCCCAACGTTTGGACGCTGTTAGCTTCTGGAATATGTCTTTCCTTCTTTAACCTTGGGGCCTGGGGAGCAACTTATGCCTATACGGCAGAGCAGTATCCGACCTCCTTCCGTGCAACTGGTACCGGCTGGGCGGCAGGCTTTGGACGAATTGCCGGCATTATTGCGCCATATCTTGTCGGATTACTTATCGGTATGAGCGTTGGCTTCCCGTATATATTTACCATGTTCTTTATCATGACGATGTTGGCCGTGCTAGCCGTGCTATTCTTCGGCAAAGAATCAGCGCCTGAACAATAGGAGCCAGGAAAACAGATGGTGCTTTTCTACTTTAAAATATCATCTACTTTCTTATACGATAAGAGAACCGCTCCGAGCTTCGGAGCGGTTCTCTTTATCATATACATGTTCACTTTTTATGTTATTGCGCAGTATACCCGCCATCAATAACTACAGCCTGACCAGTCACTCCAGCAGCCTTATCACTGGCAATAAATAATGCATAATCCGCAACTTCCTTAACAGATAGCAATTTGCGCTGGGGGACAAGCGGATAAATAACTTCCTCCAATACTTTCTCCAGAGGCACATTGCGCGTTTTTGCCAGATCGGATAGCTGATTGCGCACAAGCGGTGTATCTACATATCCTGGACAAATTGCGTTAACCGTAATCCCATGTGCCGCTCCTTCTAAAGCTGCTACTTTAGTCAACCCGATGACGCCGTGCTTCGCGCTATTATATGCGGCCTTACCGGCAAAACCGATAAGTCCGTTAATCGATGCCATGTTGATGACACGGCCGAACCCTTGCTTTTTCATCATCGGGAATGCATGCTTGATCGCCATAAATGGTGCTACTAGCATCACTTTAATAAGCAACTCGAACTTCTCTGTCGGGAACTCCTCTATTGGCGATACATATTGCAACCCTGCATTGTTTATCAATACATCCAGACGACCGAACTGCGCTACCGTCTCATCTAAAGCCGCTTTGACTTGCGCTTCCTCGGCCACATTGCATCCTAAGCCAATGGCAGTATATCCCTGTGCAGCAAGCTCTTCCGCTGCGGCCTTCGCGGCTTCTGAATGTAGATCGCTAATGGCCACTTTTGCGCCTTCTTTAGCGAATTCTTTGGCGACTTCCAAGCCGATTCCACTTGCGGCTCCCGTAATAAATACAGCTTTATCTTGCACTAAATTTGTCATACGCTACTCTATCTCCCTTTGTTCTCCTTTACGCCTGATTGGCCAGCTTTGGAGAAATGAGTAACTCCGGCTCTGTGCAGTCTTGGATATCCTGCACAGTAAAGCCCGGCGCCACCTCTAGCAATTCTAATCCGTTCGGTGTTACATCGATAACCGCACGATCCGTAATAATACGATTAACGACGCCTTTACCTGTCAACGGGAGTGTACATTCATTTAGGATTTTCGGCTGACCATGTTTATTGACATGTTCCATAATAACGATAATCCGTTTCGCCCCATGTACTAAATCCATTGCGCCGCCCATGCCTTTTACCATCTTGCCAGGAATCATCCAGTTGGCCAAATCGCCGTTTTTCGATACTTCCATGCCCCCAAGAATGGCCAGATCAATGTGACCACCACGGATCATCGCGAAGGATTCAGCACTGTTGAAAATACTTGAACCTGGAATCATCGTTATGGTTTCCTTACCTGCGTTAATCAATTCTGGGTCTACTTCATCTTCCGTCGGATAAGGTCCAATGCCAAGCAGACCGTTCTCCGATTGCAGCACAACATGCTTATCTTCTGGAATGTAATTAGCTACAAGTGTCGGAATTCCAATTCCCAGATTCACGTAGAAGCCGTCTTCGATTTCTTGTGCCGCTCGTCTTGCGATTTGCTCTCTCGATAATGCCATTGTAATCCCTCCTCGTTATGCTTGCCGCACCGTTCTGCGTTCAATTCGTTTCTCGTATTTCTCGCATTGAATGATACGTTGCACATATACACTCGGTGTATGAATTTGATCAGGCTCAAGTTCACCTGTCTCTACGAGTTCTTCGACTTCAGCAATCGTAACTTTACCGGCCGCCGCCATCATCGGATTGAAGTTGCGTGAGGTCTTGTTATATATCAAGTTCCCCATTTTATCGCCCTTCCAGGCCTTAATTAGTGAAAAATCAGCAGTCAATCCCATCTCCAACAAGTATTCCTTACCATTAAACGTACGAACCTCTCGCCCTTCTGCAAGTGGTGTTCCGACACCAGCTGGCGTATAAAAGGCTGGTATACCTGCGCCGCCCGCACGAATGCGCTCCGCCAATGTGCCCTGAGGCACCAACTCTACTTCTAGTTCACCTGATAAGAACTGTCGTTCAAATTCTTTATTTTCACCAACGTAAGAGGAAATCATTTTCTTGATTTGCTTATTTTGTAGAAGCAGGCCAAGACCCCAGTCGTCCACCCCGCAGTTATTCGAAATAATCGTTAAGTCCTGTACTCCCCGGTCACGCAACCCAAGGATTAATTTTTCGGGAATGCCGACCAATCCAAAACCGCCCACCATAATGGTAGCTCCGTCCTGAATCCCGTTTAAAGCTTCATCAATTGACGTAAATACACTCACTCGACTCACTCCTCACTGGATTTATAAGTATGCAGTAGTACATCATATTGCAATCGCTTGCAAGCAAGCGAAAAGTTAAACAATACCAAACAT
Organism: Aneurinibacillus migulanus; assembly: GCF_001274715.1. GTDB lineage: Bacteria > Bacillota > Bacilli > Aneurinibacillales > Aneurinibacillaceae > Aneurinibacillus > Aneurinibacillus migulanus. The sequence continues at coordinate 4,802,729 of NZ_LGUG01000004.1, forward strand.
GTAGTAAAGTGCGATAATAAAGAATACAGCTACTGTTTTGATAAGTGTCATCGCAAAAATATCAATATACGATTGTTTATGTGTTAACCCAGTCACCGCAAGCAATGTAATGACCGCGCCATTGTGTGGAAGCGTATCCATTCCACCGGACGCCATAGATGCGACACGATGCAGCACTTCTGGATTAATACCGAGCTTCTGCGCCTGTTCAAGGTAAGTTTCACCCATTGCCGCGAGTGCGATGCTCATACCTCCGGATGCAGAACCCGTAATTCCGGCAAGTGTCGTTGTGGTGACCGCTTCATTAACCAGCGGGTCCGTAAACGTATTGGCCATCGCATTGTTTACCGCCTTGAAACCAGGCAGCAATGCGATAATTCCGCCGAATCCATATTCGGACGCCGTATTCAAAGTAGCCAGCATTGCGCCACCAATCGATACATTAATTCCGGCATTAAAGTTCTCTTTGATTCGTTTGAACGAAAAAATAAGTACGGTTAGAATCCCTAGTACAAGCGCCCCTTCAACGGCCCAGATCGCCGTCTCTTTCGAGATATCGACCGGGTTTACTTTCTGGATGTTAATTGCCGTAAAGTCAAACGTCTTGCCATAGAATTGTGGAATCAGATTCGTGAAGATTTTATTAAATACGCCCACAATAATGAGCGGCAGAATGGCAATAATAGGATGCGGCAGTTTCTCGTCAGCAAGCTGTTCCGGCTCGTTCTTATGCCCTGTTCCATATCCTTCGCCTGCTGCCTTCGCTTTTCTTCTTCTCCATTCTAAATAAATCATACCAATAACAAAGACAAAAAGTCCACCGATTAAACCGAGCCATGGCGCAGCCCATGTGTCCGTCTTAAAAAACGTCGTCGGGATGATATTCTGAATTTGCGGCGTTCCTGGGAATGCATCCATTGTAAACGTGAATGCACCAAGGGCGATCGTACCTGGAATGAGGCGTTTCGGAATATCAGCCGCCTTAAACAGTTCCGCAGCGAACGGATACACGGCAAACGCTACAACAAATAAGGAAACTCCGCCGTATGTTAGAATGGCGCCTACCAGTACGATTGCCAGCATCGCGCGGCTCGGTCCGATAATTTTGATTACGGCACTGGTAATCGATTTTGCGAAACCGGACATCTCAATTACTTTTCCAAAAATGGCACCCAATAAAAACACAGGAAAATAATTTTTAATAAAACCAACCATCTTATCCATGAAAACGCCTGAGAAAAATGGAAGCACGTGTCCCGGATCTGTCAGCAATACTGCAAACAGTGCAGCAATAGGTGCAAACAGAATGACGCTAAAGCCGCGGTATGCGACAAACATAAGGAAAAACAGCGCCAGCAAAATAATAATAATTTCCATCTAGCTTCCTCCCCCATATTTTTCTAAAAAACGTAAAACGCTTTCACATTTATGTGAAGATATTTTATCTTCTTTTCATCACTCGCTCTCCTCTTTACTTTTATTGTGCGTTACCATTTTCTTTAAAGCAAATCCCATGCCAACTCCTCTCCAATTTTTTGACAATTCATTTACATATCTTATCGCTCCTGCATCTTTACTATTTTTACTTCCCTTAACACCGGGCTAAACCTTCTTTTTTTCCATAAAACCATTCGCTTTTTTCCGAATTTCAGGACTTTTATTCCAAAAAAATGGACAGATAAGAAATTACTTCATCTGTCCCATAGATTTATTCTTATTCTGCGAGCTGATAGCGTCCTAGCTTGGCATATAAGCTCGACTTGCTAATTCCTAATCGCTTTGCCGCCATTATTTTGTCGCCCTTAGCCTCCAGGATCGCCCTGCGGATCGCTAACGCTTCCGCATGCTCTACAGCCTTTTTCAACGTACCATCGCCTTCTCCATTTTCTTCTGTAGTTAGTTCAGCTTCAAGAAAATCGGTAGGGAGATCCTGTTTTGTAATACAAGAACCGTTCTTGACATATAAAGCGCGTTCCAGTACGTTGCGCAATTCCCGAATATTCCCCGGCCATGAGTATGCCAGTAATGCATCCATTGCTTGCTGCTCAATGCCTTCTACAGAAATTCCCGTTTCCTTCGTAAGCTTCTCCAAAAAATGTTCGATAAGAAGCCCCATATCGCTTTTTCTTCCGCGTAGCGGGGGAATATCAAGCATGACTACGTTTAGACGATAATATAGGTCATGGCGGAATTTTCCTTGCTCTACTAACGAGAGCAAATCTTTATTGGTCGCCGCGATAATACGAACATCCACCGACTCCGGCTTGTCTGCTCCAATGGGTTCGATTTCTTTCTCCTGCAGGACACGGAGCAATTTAACTTGCATCAGCAAGGGCATCTCACTAATCTCGTCGAGAAAAATTGTGCCTCCTTTTGCCAATGCGAACTTTCCTTTTTTTCCGGACTTCTTCGCCCCGGTGAACGAACCTTCTTTATAGCCGAACAATTCCGATTCAAGCAATGTATCAGGAATAGCGGCGCAGTTTACCTTGATAAGCGGACCTGCCCCCCGGTAGCTTTCACGATGGATGGCATGCGCGAATAATTCTTTCCCCGTGCCGCTCTCGCCTTTTAGCAATATTGTCGTATCACTCTTTGCCACCCTTTGTCCAAGGCGCTTGACTTTTTCCAGTTCATCACTTGTTCCCAGAATCGTATCGAATGAATACTTGGCTTGCAATCGTTTATCCAATTCACTCTTGTAATAATTCAGCTCTTTACGTAAATTTTCCATTTTTGTGGAAAGGGCAAATAAATCATCCACCTGTTGAAACATGACCGTACCGACGACCGCTGCTACTTCTCCCTGATTAAATACCGGGATTCGGCTTGCGATCATTTCCCGGCCGTTGATTTTTTGCATTTGGGCAATCTCCGGCTTTCCTGTCTGTCCGACAATATGCATGCGCGTGTTTTCGATGACTTCCGTTACATGTTTACCAATCAACTCGCTCAATTTTTTGCCCAGAAAATCGGCATACATTTCATTCGCCATCAAAATGTGCCCTTTCGGATCAACGATTAAAACGCCTTCATACGCATGGTCAATAATCGTTTGTAGCATATCTTTCTCTTCTTTTACTTTCTGCGCTTTGCCCGCCAAATCCACCAGCAGACGATGTACCCATCCATTTTGTCGGATAATCATGACGCTCCTCCCCCTATTCCGTTACTCATGCAATGGCTCCGACTGTAACAGGGGTATACCGCAAACATCCGCTTCTTCAAGCCGCATCAATTCTTCCGTTGTAAACGAAGTTTGTCCAGTATCCGTCAACCGTCTCGCCTGCCGTTGTGCCGCCTCCTCAATAACTGTACGCGCCAGTCGAGCATTGCCATTCATGCCTCTGCCTCGTTCTGTAAAAATTTTCCGTAAACGGCTCAGCGCAGTGAGAGAGAGATGATACCCTATGTCGGAAGCATACCTTTTAGCTACCTCCACCAACTCCTCGGGTGAATAATCCGGAAAGTGAAACTGTTTCTTGAAACGGGAACGAAGCCCCGGATTCGTATTCAATAATTCTTTTATCAACTCGGGATACCCGGCCAGAACAACCACCAGATTTTCCCTATGCTTTGTCATTTCTTCTACAAGCGTATCGAGCGCCTCTGTACTATAATCGTTCGTTCCAGCAGGAATGAGCGAGTGGGCTTCATCGACAAACAGCACCCCGCCGAGCGCTTCTGCGACTTTTCGTTTGGTCCTAACCGCTGTCTGTCCAACATATTCGGCGACCATATCCGCACGTCCTACAGTGACAAGATGACCTCGCTTTAGCATGCCGACTTCTTTCAGAATAGATGCGTACACTTGTGCTACCGTCGATTTTCCGGTGCCTGGGTTCCCAAAAAATATGGCGTGTAATTCCACTGGCACTGCCAGCAATCCTTGTTCTTTTCTTTTTTGTTGGATAGACAAAAATGAAAATAGTGTCGATATCTCATCTTTTATGCTTGAAAGACCAACTAGCCTATCCAAATATTCTGCAGCTGATCTTACTTTCGGCACGGGAAGAGCAAAATCTTCCGCATATAAAATCGTATACTCATCAGAGGGTAACTCTTCTGTTCGAGCTAATTTTCGACCTTTCGACGTAATGGCATCCAGGATGATATTTTTTACCGTACGAGCATTACCGAATGTCGTGTCCACTCTTTCAGCCTCAATGCGCTCTTCAAGCGCGGCAAGCGCACTTTCTGTCATTACGAACTCATTATCCCTTGCTACTAGCTGTCCGATAGCCGTAAGCTCGTCCATCGTGAAATCCTCCATTACAAAATGCCCACTCTCCGGGAATCGGCTGCGCAAACCCGGATTCGCCCGGAGGAAAGTACGCATCTCCTCTGGATACCCTGCCAATACAACAGCGAATGTACCTGCATACTCACCGCCAGTCATCGCCGCCACCAGCGTATCGATTGCTACCTGTCCGAAATCGTTCTCCGCACTGCCAGCGCGTTTTAAACTGTATGCTTCATCGATGAATAGTACTCCCCCCACAGCACGCTGTACAGCTTCCATCACCTTCTGTTCCGTATGCCCTACATATGATCCGACCAAATGAGAGCGATCCACTTCGATTACGGACGCATGCTCTAAGAGCCCCAACTCATGGTAGATTTCGGCAAGCAAACGGGCAATCGTCGTCTTTCCTGTGCCCGGATTTCCCATCAAAATCGCATGCAAACCGATACGATCGCGCATAGCAAGCCCTTTCTCATTTCTTTTTGTCAAATACAGCAGAAAATAATACAAATCCCGAATACGCTGTTTAATATCAGTCATACCGATAAGTCGATCCAATCTTTCCAATGCGGAAGGGGCTACAGGCACTTCTCTACGGTATGACGAGAATATCCGGTTCCATCTTTCGATATATTCATTCATTTTCTCAATAGAATGGTTTAATTCCTGCAAAAATTCTTCAGGCGCGAATAAACCGTTAATGGAACGGCTATATGCAAGCGAGCGTCCGTCTACTTCACGCACCACTTCCGGCAACTCATCAAGGAGCGAAACAGCTTGCTGCCAAATAGTGTCATGCGAATCTAGGTACGTTTGCGCTTGTCTCCCCCGCTCGATTTGCTGCTTTGCTTCTTGCCATATTTCGTTTGTCAAACGTTGCATCTCCTGCTGGAGTTCAATGGTTTTCTGCTTCCGATATTCAGATGGATCGACTTGTCGAAGAGGGGAGAACGAAATATCTTCAAATAAGGAAGCGAGCTTAGCCAGTACAATGTCCCGTATGTACTTCCAGGCCGTGTTCTGTAAGGAATCAAGCTCAACTGCACGCATTAACCACTCAACTGCACGTCCGCCTTGCGGATGATGATTCCATTGCAAAATGCCCAGAGTGGTATACAAAAGCGCTTCTAATGGTCGCAGCCGCTCTTCATCAATTTGCGTCTTCCAGTGCGCAAGCTGCGCATACAACTCGGCTGCACGGGCTTCTCCCACCTGCGGATTTCGTTTTGTCTCTTCAGACAATGTGTGAACAGCTTCTGTCCATTCATCAAATTGCAACGTTCGATTCATAGAGCATCTCCTTTATGTCAACGAAGGATTATAAAATTCAAAGCCGTATTCTCCTAAGTATTTGTTATGTGTAATCGTTCCCCCGTCAAAGTACCATGCATCTCCTTCCCGGATGAAGAATCGTATCCCTTCTACTTCAAACGTAGCATCATGAGATCCAACTTCTTCCGGTAAATACTTTTCCACCGCATAGAATAGACCACCCGTACCGGGACCGCCTGTCCGGACGTACAGACGATAACATTCTCCGTCTTGAAAGTTTGCGTATTTCTTATAAGCCCGTACCGCTTCCGGTGTAATGGTAAACTGCATGGCCGCCCTCTCCTTCATTTTTTATGTAATGATACATAAGGGTGTTGATTATCCAGTACCATACAAAGTGGGTAGCCACCACACCGTGCCCCAAACGGGCGGCGGTTCGTCTCCTGCACTGAAGCATAGAAGGCCGCTTTTTGCCCCCGCCAGGCGGGACCGCAAAACATCTGGGCAGATGCGAAGAAGGAGACAGTTGCTGTCCTCTTTCGCCTGGCCGGGGCATTCGCTCGGGAAGGGAGACGAAAGGCCTTGTTTGTGTCCCGTTGTGGCGGTCTTTTCCTGTCTGAACAATCAACACCCTTGGTATCCATAGATGGATAGAAAAGAAGGACGCGTACGGCGTGCGACCCCTTTGTTTTTTACAGCAGAGCTGTATAAAGGTAGCTAGAACTGTTGCCTGCGGCACCAGTCAAGTTTTCTTTACTGTGTGGAGCGTGTGACGCCAAGGACGAAACTGACCGGCAACTGTCTCCCGCACCGAGAGGCCCAGATGTTTTGCCGGTCCGGCCTTGGCGCCACAAAGCGGCCGTAGCTCTTCCCTGCAAGAAAAAGACGAGGGAACACGCCTACGCGTTCACCTTCTTTCTTCCAGTATATAGATAACCAATAGGTGTGTAGTAATACATGTAGAAAAAACCGTCCCAAACTACGGAACGGTTTTTATATAACAATAAATATAGCGGCCATAAGAAGTGATGTAAGCCAGGTTTTGTACTTCCCGTACTCATCGCGGCAGCCAGCCTGGTACACGGAAGTGACAGTCATCTATCTACGGGAATAAATTCCCGTCTATCCTCCAGTTCGTTTCCCTTTGGATAGTGCCCCTACCAAAATTTGGGTTGCTCGCTTGCGGGGTTTACCTCGTTCCACCTCTGCCGTTTCCGACAAAGCTTCGTCACTGTGGCACTTTCAGGCTATTTTCGGCATATTCCGAAGAACGTAGCCGATTTCACCGCCGTCAGCCGGTAACCCGACTGCCCTACCTTGCGATAGGCACAAACACTCCAGACATTACAGTCTGGGCGAGCCTGGACTTTCCTCTATTCATCTGACGATGAACAGCGACTGTCCACACTTCTTATGTTATAAGATTATACACATATTAATATCTTCATCATACCTTTATAACGAACAATGGTGCGGACGAAGGGACTTGAACCCCCACGGTATTGCTACCACTAGAACCTGAATCTAGCACGTCTGCCGATTCCGCCACGTCCGCATGCAAGATGAAGAAAATGGTGAGCCATACTGGACTCGAACCAGTGACACCCTGATTAAAAGTCAGGTGCTCTACCAACTGAGCTAATGGCTCGCTGACGTCCCAGGAGAGACTCGAACCCCTAACCGACAACTTAGAAGTTTCAACACTATGCTTCCGATATGTCAACGTATTGTCAAACGGTAACTGTGCGTCTAAGATCTAAGCTGTCTGAAGGATTAACGAAGCTCCTCAGACTAAACATGCGTTTGTTTCCAACGGATATTATCTTATCATAAGGCACAAGATAATGTAAAGTCATATTTTAAAACAAATATATCCATAAACAAAAAAATCGGCGCAGTCCCTAGAATTGCATTGTCTAATACGTATATAAATCATCTGTAATGTTACCTTCTTTTCGTAAAGCATCCACCAACGATTAACGGTTTGACGCAACATTAACATTATCTACAAAATATTCCTTTAAATATATAACCCTTTCCTCTCGCAGGAAATCCTACTACAAAGGAGGAATAAACATGGCAAGAAGAAATAAAATACTTGTTCCAGAGGCAAGAAAAGAATTGGATAATTTAAAAGCTAAAGTAGTTAACACTCAAAGTCCCGCAAATGCTAAATTCGAGGCTGCAAAGGAAGTAGGCGTTCCTCTAAAACAGGGATACAACGGACAGCTTACTTCCAAACAAGCAGGTCAGGTTGGTGGCAAATTAGGTGGGAGTATGGTGAGGGAACTTGTAAAGATAGCTCAGGAAAATTTGAGTAAAAAATCTTAATTGAAAAGTGCCCTCTAACGATTAACCACGCTGGAGGGCGCTTTTTTATTCTTGCGGCGGTACTCCAATCGTTTCTTGTGATGACATTTGTTTTTGCGCTTTAGCTACGTGATTATGTTCATCTTGGTTGTTGAATTCGTTATTCTCTTTTTGCATCAGTTCCTCTTGCGTTGTGATATCCGGTCCCGAACGTACTAATTTACGCAGATGTCTATCTACCATGACCCGATCTGTGAAATCTGTCATATGTTGTATTCCCCTTTCCACAATAGCCTTGTACTTCGCGCTATTAGGTTGCCCGTAACTCTAGGCAGCATACAGAATGATTTTAATAATGTAACCAGTAATATCACCAAGCGTTCGCGGACACATTCCCTTCGCATCTCTCGCCTTCACAAATATATCTAAAGCTTCTTCGATTATGTAACAAATACTTATAAGTCAGACATTAGTAGCCCGTCGGTCTTTGGACGTGGCCGTCGCGTCTCTTTCTCCGATAAATTTACATTTCATTTTCCGAGCCCCCTCCAAGTTCGTCATTTTGTTTCACGTACGTCTCTGGTATACACCAACGGACAATACAAAAAGCGCTACACTAACGTCTTGTCACCGTTTGATTTAACGATGATAAAACGTTAATATAGCGCTTAATATTCGTATGGCGTCCCAGGAGAGATTCGAACTCCCGACCGACGGCTTAGAAGGCCGTTGCTCTATCCAGCTGAGCTACTGGGACATTGTATTATATAATGCAGCGACAAGATTTATATTATCACATAAAACCGGTTCAATACAAGAGTATTTTTTAGAAAAACGAAAAAAAAAATTATTCCAAGCATAAAAAAACTCGCAGACATTGCTACCCGTCCTTTTTCCACAACGAAGCCAAACGACCGTTTTGTATCACTTCGATCGGCCCGACAAAACTCGCGCGCTTTTCAAGTAAAATGATAAAGAAAAAAGTATATGTGGCTTTCTTTACAGTGACATATACTTTCTTCTCCATAAATAAAGGAACTGGTAAGGCTCGACAGGCAGCCTTACCAGCATTTATTCCTGCACGTGCAGTCCAGCGGAAAACCATCCAGATACTTTATCATATTCTCGCCAATATTGTTCCCATTTGACGATGAATGATTCCATTGCCGTAATCCATCCCAACAGATAGTCTCTCTCCCGAGCCAACTCGGCAATTCCCTGCACATTATTCTGCTGAAAACACATTCGAACTTCTTCTTCAATCCACTGCACTTGCAGTCGCTTGTGATCGACAACCTGCCGCAGACGTTCAAAGCGACGATGCAATGCGTCGAGCTTTTCAATCGCTTCCATCTCTACGGCCATCCTTCATACGTTATTTATTTACAGCTTCGACAACTTTTTCAAGCGCAGCAACAATCGCTTCACACTTCTCTTTTTCTGCTACCAGAGTCGAAATAGCAGACATGTTGTTTCCTTTGAAGTGTTCCAGTACTTCTTCTTCCATTTCTTTGATACGTTGCTCCAACTTCTCTGTAGAATCCTGCGCATTTACAAGTACATCTTCAAATACGCTTGCTGTCTTCATATCGTTTGCCATCGTTATAGCAACCTCCTCTTCCCTTTGAATGTTTTCTGTTATTGCGGTGCTTTCTTGATCTAATGCTGTTGCCTGAACTTCTTCTGTTTGCAACTGCACTTTTTCCTCATTATCCCCGCTGTTCTCGGCTTCGCCTTCATCATCGATTAGTACCAGTCCCTCGATAACACGGAACCTTTCGTCGCCTTCTGGCACGAATACATAATCACGACGCGACAGATTCAGCTCATGTTCCATCATCAGCAGCAATTGTGTAAGAGGCAATTGTTTAATCTGCTTATTTGCAAGAAAACGGTGTAGACGATCATTAGCGATTTCCCAACGAGCCAGATACCATAAATCTGAACCTGCAAATTGGACAAAGCGCGAATCTTTATACAGTGGTAGCTTGTTTTCTGCATAACTATAAGAAATGATATTCTGTCGGCGCAGTTTTTTCAGACACTGCTCAGCCGTAAGCGGTCCTTTATTCTCCAAGAAATAGCGGACCAACTCTTCCGCGATCAGGTCGCGAAACGGGGCTTCCATCTCGATCACCGCATGGGAAGCTCCTACATGAAACGGGGAGATTTCCTCAGCCAGCGCCCCGTCAATCACCTGAGCCGGCGATTGATTCACACGCTGTAAACTTGTACCGTATGTATTCTGCAGGCGGCTTTCTAATTCCTGCCTGGAAAGCGAGCGTTCGCCCGTGCGAAACACTTTTTTTAACATACTGCTCGGCGTATATACTAACTCACTCATTCCAAGACCCCTTTACACATGTCTTATCGTGTATTATCATACCATGTTCTGCCCATTGATGGACGGGAATTTTAGTGTTTTGTTCATTTTTCCTACTGTACCTGCTTCAAACCGACCACTTATATACTCACCATTTCTTCATAATCACTAAGCTGCAGGAAATACCGTTCAAATTTTTTACTGTATGATTAGATAGAAATAACTTTCTTCACTTCATAAAAATGCATTTATATTCACATTACATATAGACATAACAAGGATAACACTGTATATTTATTATTATTAATCTGATAATTATTCAATAATCTATTGCATAGAAGCAATTTTTTATGGAGGGATAGCTTTATGTTTATTCGCAAGGCAAAAATACAGGACCTCGATGGAATGATGGCCTTAATTAACGAATATGCTCAGCAAGGTCTGATGCTCCCGCGGTCGAAGCTATCGCTCTGTGAAACACTCCACTGCTTTTCAGTTGTCATCGACAGTGAGGGAGAAGTCAGCGAACCAGGTACCGTTATTGGTGTAGGGGGGCTTCATATCTTATGGGAAGATCTAGCCGAAGTACGATCGCTCGCTATTTCGGAAAAAGCAAAGGGAAAAGGGCTCGGCAAAAAGCTGGTCAATCATCTGGTGGATGAAGCAGAACAAATTGGGCTGCGTCGTGTCATGTCCTTAACATATCAGCAGGAATTTTTCGAGAAATGCGCTTTCTATGTAGTACAAAAAGAAACACTGCCACATAAAGTATGGAAGGATTGTGTTAATTGTTCGAAATTCCCAAGTTGTGATGAAATTGCAATGATTAAAGACCTAGAACCAGCGGCAGTAATCGCTAAATAAGAAAAATGGCGAAGCCTCCAATCAAGGCTTCGCCATTTTTTATTTGCGGTTTTTGAACACCTTTTTTATCATCTCAAAACTGCGTTTTCCGACAAGTGAATCAGCCTTGCTTAACACATCACGAATAACCGCTATAATGTTCTTGTCACCGTTCCAATGTTCATTAATAATCTTCTCGTCTACATCAACCAACATTTTATTCAGTGCCAGAGTAGCAAAGATAATATCATCAGCGTATCCTACTGGTCCCATAAATACCTCAGGAATAATATCAAGCGGCGTCATAAAGTATAACACTGCAGCCAGCGCAATTGATTTCGAACGTAAAGGAATGCGTTTATCCTTGGCTAACCTTGCAAGCAGTACGAACAAGTCCGGAGCAAGCAACAAGTACGGGGCCGCTTTTTCCGCTCGCTGGTCGCCCATCTTCTCCCGCATATACTTCTCTATCTTTTCCCGCAACTGATCATAATAGCGTTTGTGCTCACGCTCCAGCACGACCAATTCTCCATCCATATAAGAGTGCGTCTCTTTTTCAAATGGCGGTGCCTCCATCTCGCTCATCGGTTCCATCCAGTCGAACTCCAATGATTCAATCTGAAGCTCTGGCGGACCGCTCACTTCCAAACATAGCGCTTCTCTTTCTATCGTAAGCGAATCGACCGTAATGCTCTGCAAAACTGGATACACACTGGCCAGGGGTGCCAACTGTACGGTAATTCGCGTATCGGACACATGGATATCCTGCTGACCAGCCAATACTTCCATCAGCAACGTTTTTCCAGTAAAATTTTTCGTCAAAAATATTTCAGTTTCATGTAGTAATCTTTGTGCAAGCGATACTTTTTCTTTCTGTACTTCTTCTGTGTAAATCAGTGTAATGTATCTTCCGGAAGCGTCAAATCGGAACGTATCAAGCTGCAGTGTATACAGTACAGGCAGCCACTCACCGCGCATCTTCACCTGTGCTTTGGCTACCACATACCCTTCATACAAGCGAATCGTATTCAAATAAATATCATTAGGGAGCAGCTGGTTGAGCCGGGGCAATACCGCTGCATTGATAATATGTTCATTCACTCTCATTCGAATCATCGACTCCTCTCTCAGCTTTGCTACTGCTTTAGCCTTCCATACGTATAGTAGAATAGAAAGGTTCCATCCAAAAAACAAGCAGGACGGGATGGCTCTACCTACCCATCCTGATTATCATCTTGATCCGGGAGCCACTTTCTAATGATAATACAAGTTCCTACCCCAACTTTACTTTCGATATGGAATTCATCCATTAACCGTTTCGTACCAGATAGCCCCAGTCCCAATCCGTTACCCGTAGTCATGCCGTCCTGCATCGCCTCTTTAATATTTTGGATGCCCGGTCCCTCATCCTGAACCCTTATTTCCAAGCATCGTTCACTCTTCTTAAACTGGATGTAACCTCTTATTCCATAATTAATCACGTTACGCGTCAACTCAGATATACTTACGGTAATCTTCGTCTGATCTACTACGGAAAACCCCATTTCCCGCGCTAGCGACCTCCCGAATGATGCTGCGACAATGATATCTTCCTCACTTTCAATTGCCAATTGAATCATGGCATCTCTCCCTGTATCTATAGTCTGTAATTATCTATATAAATTACGCTTGATTTTGACATCTCATCAAATCATATATATATTGTACCCACTTATAAACAGCAAAAAAGCATTCCGGCAAAAAAAGCCGAAATGCTTTCCTTTTATGACTAAATGCGAATTGACTTCTTCAGGAAAGCTCGCTATGTAAAATGGCGAGAGGATGTCACTTGAATCCACGCTCGTACTGACGCGGTCCTGCATATTCACGATGCCGCTCTTTTGAAGCCTGTAGCACCCAATATGGATTGCGTAGAAGCACTCTCCCCAAAAAGATGAGATCCGCCCGTTCATTTCCGATAATTTCGTTCGCTAGTGTGTGCTCTTCAATAAGTCCAACGCTGCCTGTAGCTATGCCTGCTTCGCGGCGGATGGTCTCCGCATATGAGACCTGGTATCCGGGGAAAATTTTCTTAGGGGCAACAGGAAGAATTGCACCGGACGAGCAGTCAATCAGATCAACACCGACCTCCTTTGCGATTTTTGCGATTTCTACGCTATCTTCAATCGTCAGTCCTCCCTCGGCATGGTCTACCGCAGAAAGACGAAGATAAAGCGGATTTTCTTCAGGCCATTCTTGTTTAACCGCTTCGATAACCCGTGTAAGGAATAAGCAACGACTTTTTATATCGCCTCCGTATTTATCTGTTCGTTTGTTAGACAAGGGAGATAAAAATTCATTAATTAAGTAGCCATGCGCTCCATGAATTTCCACGATATCAAATCCGGCCTCCCGCGCTCGGCGCGCACCCTGACGCCATGCTTCTACGACGTCATCAATCTCGGCTTCTGTCAGCTCATGTGGAACCTGGGATTCCTCATCAAAAGGGATCGCACTCGGCGCTACAATCGTCGTATCGTTAAGCCTTGCTTTACGTCCAGCATGTGCCAGTTGGATGGCTGCTGCCGCTCCTTGCGCTTTAACAAACGAGACAATCCGGCCCAGCGGTTCAATATGTTCGTCACTCCATATTCCCAAATCTTGATGGCTAATCCGACCACGAGCTTCTACTGCGGTCGCCTCCTGCATCACAAGCCCGACTCCGCCTACTGCGCGTGTACCATAATGTACATAATGCCAGTCAGTGGCTTTTCCGTCATCTTCCGCGGTATACATGCACATTGGTGACATGACAATCCGATTGCGCAAGGATACATTTTTTTGCGTAAATGGGGTAAAGATATCAGACATCTATAGCGCCTCCTCTTTCAGCATTATCTTCTTATATACTTACACAATTAATGATACTATAAAAATCAAAGGCATACTAACACCCTTTACACATTTTCGTTATAATAAAGTAAAACTTCCATCAGCTTGGGGTTCTGTTCCCTCACTGATGGTTCGTTACACGTATCGAGGGTCTTACTGCCCATCGAATCGGGGTAAATAGTAGCAACAATTGTACAGGCACCCAGACAAGAAATGAGGAATCCACATGTGGAGAAAACTTTATCGAAAAGTGAAGTATCAATACGTTAAGCTGCTTCGGTCCAAAGGAGCTCCTTCCATTGTGGCTCGTAGCTTTGCGCTCGGGATTTTCATTGAATTTATTACGCTCCCTACTCTAGGTTCGGCGTTTTTACTTCTATACCCCTTAAATTTATTAATTCGCGGTAGTTTTGCTGCTTCGCTCATTGGATTTGTCATGGGCAAATTTGTACTCCCCATCTTTTTCGTTCCAAACCTGAGTGTTGGAAATATGCTGGTGGGTAGCAAATTTGGGGCAGCAGCCCATGGACACATGGGTCATATGGGCCTTGTCGCTTTATGGGAATTCGTAAAAGAGAAAGGGGTCGCCTTTTTAGTAGGAAGCGCCACCAATGGTACGATCGTAGCTATAATCTGCTATGCACTTGTCTTTTATGCACTGCAATTGTATCGGAAGAAACGGGAAAATCGCCGTCTGGCGTTACAACTGGAAAAAAATACACACTAAGAAAAGCTCGTGGATATTGTCGGTCTTTTTTGCCCGCCGCACCACACGCTTCACAGGATAAAGACAACTTGGCTGGTGCCAAGCACTTTCTTATCCATTAAACGTAAAAAATCCCCGAAGTTTCTCGGGGATTTTTTACGTTTATTCTATGCAAGTACCGCCCGATCGCTGGTGAACTTCTCCCCGCGCAAGCGCTGGAATTCGGCCAACAATCGTTCTATTGTCAGATTTTTCTTCTCTTCTGATGGAACATCAAGAATAATGGAACCTTTATCCATCATGATTAGACGATTACCTAAATCAAGTGCTTGTTGCATATTATGTGTAACCATCAATGTCGTAAGTTGTTGACGCCCGACAATTTCTTCAGTCAACTCGGTAATCCGTTGGGCGCGTGCGGGATCGAGCGCTGCTGTATGTTCGTCAAGCAGAAGCACCTTCGGTTTAGTGAATGTAGCCATTAGCAAACTTAACGCCTGCCGTTCACCACCGGACAAAAGCCCAACCTGCGCGCTTAAGCGGTTCTCCAATCCAAGGTGCAGCGTCTCCAAATATGTCCGAAATTCATCGCGCCGCCTTGTGTTAACTCCTCTGCTCAGCGTACGCCGTTTGTCGCGTGCATACGCTAAGGCAAGGTTTTCCTCAATTGTCATGGCCGGCGCTGTCCCAGCCATCGGGTCCTGGAATACGCGGCCAATCATCGGCGCACGCTTATATTCAGGAAGATTATTAACCTTCACTCCGTCAATTTCCACTATACCATGGTCTGGCTTAAGCACACCTGAAATAATGTTCATCAACGTTGACTTTCCAGCGCCATTGCTACCAATAATCGTAACGAAGTCACCTGGATTTAGATGAAGATTTACATGGTTAAGGGCTATCTTCTCATCCACGGTTCCTTCGTTAAAGACTACATAGATATCCTCTAGCTTAAGCATGCTTCTTCACCTCGCCTCTCTCCAATACCCTTGACTGCTGTTCACGATTTTTTATACGTGCAGCCCGGCGCTTTCGTTCTTTATAGCCAGCAGAAATGCGTGGCATTATCAGCGCAATAATTACAATTAACGCAGTCATTAATTTCATATCGGACGGATCAAGGCCAACCTGCATAGCAAGCGCAACAACCATACGGTAAATAATCGCTCCCCCGATAACAGCAAATGTTGCACGTACAATCGTACGGTTACCGAAAATCGCTTCTCCGATAATAACGGAAGCAAGACCGATAATAATCATCCCGATTCCCATAGATACATCTGCAAAACCTTGATATTGAGCGTACAACGCGCCGGATAAGGCAACCATACCGTTAGAAATACTTAACCCGATAATAATGGTTGTATCCGTATTGGCAGAGAAGCTGCGAATCATACGCTGATTATTGCCTGTCGCACGAATCGCAAGTCCCACTTCCGTGTGAAGAAACCAGTCATTGATAAATTTGATGACAAGCGCAATCACTGCAACCGCCACCAGTACACCGTAGTCGCCCAGTGCAGAAAGGACCCCCTGGATTTGCGTAAACAGCGTATCTTCACCCAACAATGGAACATTTGCTTTTCCCATAATCCGAAGATTAATGGAATAAAGAGCAATCATAGACAAAATCCCTGATAGCAGGGCATTAATTTTCCCTTTTGTATGCAGAATGCCCGTCATGGCCCCGACTACTAGACCGATTAAAAGCGCAGAAACAGTAGACATGAACGGGGCAAATCCTGCCGTAATCATCGTTGCTCCGACAGCACCACCAGTAGCAAAGCTACCATCTACCGTTAAATCGGGAAAATCCAAAATTCGAAATGTTAAATATACACCAAGTGCCATAATAGCAAAAATAAATCCCGATTCAATTGAACCTTGTAACGCTACACCTACACCCATAGCGTCCTCCTTTCACCTGCTCCTCTAACGTTGTGTGTAATACATGCAGCAGGATTAGGATAAGAAACAAAAAATTCTGTTTCTTATCCTAAAAAGGACCTGCTTACATTTTCTTTTCTTGATTATTTTGTTTCCGTTTTCTCAATCCATTGTGGCTTCCATTTGTCCATTGCTTCTTTCGGAAGCTTATCGATATCAATACCTTGTTCCTTGGCCGCTTCCTTGTTGATAGTAAGGGTCAGCTTGCTCGGATAGCCGATTGGTAACTCTCCTGGCTTAGCTCCTTCTTTCAGAATCTTTACAGCCATCAGGCCGGTATCATATCCGATATCAGAGTATTCGAAACCTACACCCGCAAAGCCGCCGCTGCGGACAGATTCAAGTTCACCCACAAACAGAGGAATTTTGTTTTTATTTGCTGTGCTCACAATTGTTTTCAATGCAGCTACCGCCGTATTGTCCTGTGGCACATAAATCGCATCCACCTTGCCGACCAATGATTCACTCGCCTGCTTTACTTCACTTGTATTCGTTACAGTCGCTTCCACTGGCTTCAGCTGCAATTTTTCCAGCTCTTCTTTTGCGGCCTTTACATTTGCAACTGAATTCGCTTCCCCGCTATTATAAATAATACCTACGTTTTTCGCCTGCGGGAAGAAATCCTTAATGGACTTTATCGTATTTGGAATTGCATCCGGCGGTGTATCAGAAAAGCCTGTAATGTTCTTGCCCGGTTTTTCCAGGTTATCCACAAGCTTGGCGCCTACGGGATCAGATACGGCTGTAAATAGAATCGGCGTATCCTTCACATTTTGCAGTAATGCCTGCGCATTCGGTGTGGCAATAGCTAGAATTAAATCTTGTTTGGACGCTGCGAATTTCTGTGCGATTGTATTCGTATTTGACTGATCAGCCTGTGCATTCTGATAATCAATCTCGAGATTTTTTCCTTCTTCTAGCCCATTTTCTTTCAAAGCTTTAATGAACCCTTCTCGTGCCGCATCTAAAGCCTTATGTTCCACAAACTGCGAAATGCCTACTTTAAACTTCTTCTCACCTTCCGCACCTGCTTCTGTCTTCTTTTCCCCTTCTCCAGCCTGTTGGCTAGCAGTCTGCCCGCCACAGGCAGCAAGCAGCACCATCATCGCTGCAAGAAGAATTCCAAACCAACGCTTCTTTTTCACCACGAATATTCCCCCCTGCTCGGACTTTTGTTTTATTTAACACTCTCATGCACCAAGTAGATTCATTATAGCATGTTCTCTTTTACTTTAAAGCAAAAAATTAACCGAAATATTCGATTTTTTAAAAATAAAAATAGTGAATATGTTGAATTTTCTGCTTTAACGCGTTTGTTGAGGAAAGGAAAAAAAAGAGCCTTTATTTGATTGATAAACCAAATAAGGCCTTTTTTGACTAATTGCTCATTCCTCTAATCATTACAAATACAAATAAATCAAGCGAGATAAGAAAGCCAGCAAAAAAACCAAACATCCCGAACATAAATCGGTTCTTCTTCGCTTTCTCAAATTGCAGCGCTGCGAGACTTCCGACGAAAGGAATAATAATTTCCAATATGATAAACTGTCTTCTCATTTCTTCATTGTCTCCATGGAGCGCTTCTGATGAAATTAAATAATTATATACCGAAAGACCTATGATCACTAACAGAAAAGGACTCATACGTATGAACGTTTTCATTTCCTCACGCCTCCTCTTACCGTTTCTAATGTTACTTCGTTCCTGGCAGACGGTAAAGATAACAGACGTAATGTTCACGAATCTTTGACATCTTATATAGAAACTAAAGATGACGAAGAATTAGGAGAGAATAGAGAAAAGGCCGTCTAAAAACGATCACTTTTATGACCTTTTAAGACAGCCTTCAGCTCCGAAGACAAGCATGCTATCAGATTTTAGAACATTCTAATCAGCCTTCACTAGGAAGCATCAAGATCGCCCCTCTCAAGCTGTATATCATTCCAATCCTTTTTGTGAATTTTGTGTTTAAGCTTAATCTCGTAATACAATGATAGAATGGCTAACCAGCCGATCCCTCCAAATACGGAAACTCTCGTTAAAGGGGAGGTTGCAATTGCTACAAAAGCTATGAGTAGCATTACTAAACCAATAATAGGTAAAGCGGGCCAAAGCGGCATTGCAAATTGAAGTGTTTTCTTCTCTTTATTGGCCCGATGTCTGGAAACCAGCTGACTTACCAAGATTGCACCCCATGTCCACAATGAAGCGAAGGCAGAGGCGCTCGTTATCCAAATATACACATTTTCAGGTGCCAAATACGTAATAACAACTCCAATAGAAATCATAGCTGCCGTCAACCAAACTGCCATATGAGGCACCTGATTTCGATTTAACCTAGTAAATTGAGGGGAATATAACCCCTTACATGCCATACCATAAAGCATTCGGCTGCCACCATATACACCGGTGTTGCAAGAAGAAAGGGCAGATAGAATGATAACCAAATTGACAAGCCCGGCAGCCACTGGAATGCCAATTTTCGCGAACATGAGAACGTAAGGGCTTACATTGCTCTCAACGATATACGTCCATGAAAATGCACTCAGTGCAATCAGGATCGATCCGATATAGAAAAAACAAATCCGTAAGGTCACAGATCGGAAAGCTTTGCGCATTGACGTTCCAGGGTCATGGGATTCTCCTGCCTCAACAGCCAGTGTCTCGATACCGCTATAGACTTGCACAATAAGTGAAATGGTCGCCAAAACCCCTAACCAACCGTAAGGAAGGAATCCGCCATTTGCCCAAAGATTAGTCAAGCCAACAGCTTGTCCATCATTAAAAGCTCCGGTAAGAATAATTAATCCACCAAAGACCATAAACACAGCGATAGCAAAAATCTTCAAAACAGCAAACCAATATTCTACTTCACCGAAAATCCGTACGGCGAGCATGTTGGAAAGGGTAAATAGAGCCAGACCAATCACCCCCGGTATCCAAGTCGGAAAAGAGGGGAACCAATATTGCACTAAATTTCCGATCGCAGCAAGCTCGGACATGACAGTCGCTACCCAGTAAAACCACCACATTCCGCCAGTTAAAAATCCCATCCGAGTACCAAGAAACTCCCCGGCATAATGGCTAAAGGAGCCGGCAACAGGATTTTCTACCGTCATTTCACCGAGTGCCCTCATAACGATAGCTGCAAGTATACCGCATAAGACAAAAGTGATTAACACTCCCGGACCTGCCAACTTTACGGCCGTGGCAGAGCCGTAGAATAAACCTACCCCAATTACTCCTCCAATAGCCAGCATTTGAATTTGACGATTTGTTAAGCTGCGGTTAAGTCCATCTGATCCAGTTTCTTGAGTTTGTGATTCTGTTTCAATCATTGACACAGATAGTCTCCTCCTTTGTCAAAGTACAAATTTGAATCCCGATAGGTCAGATGTCTATTTGGCAGAAATAATATATAGAATATTCAGTAAATTCCAACGTGTCCATCTGCTTACTTTATCATGAGAGCATCCACCTTGTTTACGCGTCCTTCATTCTACTTAAACAAGGTGGACTTTTTCATTAATTAAGATTGCTCATATAAGACGGATTTAATGGTATCTATCACAAAACGTAAATCTTCTTCTGTTGAGGAAAGCGGTGGTGCAATAATTAATACATTGTTATACCCTGGCACGGTATCACCATTTCGACCAATAATTAATCCTTTATTTTTGCAAGCGGCGATAATCGCTCCCATAGCCCCTTCTGAGGCAGGAGTTTTTGTTGCTTTATCCTCTACTAATTCAATACCGTACAAGAAGCCTGCCCCACGAACTTCTCCTACTTTATCCAGTTCGATTAAATCACGTAATTCGCCTAGAATGGATTGGCCTAATTGCGACACACGCTCTACAATGCCCTCATTCTCTATAATTTCAATATTTTTAAGCGCTACCGCGCATGATGCCGGATGTCCACCGTACGTAGAAATATGACGCAAATGATTGTCCACACCATTTTCTTTGAATTTTTCGTAAATTTTAGAGTTTACAGCAGTCGCTCCCAACGGAAGATATCCACTTGTCAATCCTTTCGCCATTGTTATAATATCCGGTTGTACACCTTCCGAATGCATAAATCCAAACATTTTACCTGTTCTGCCAAATCCGGAAACAACTTCATCCACGATTAAGAGAACGTCATTTTTCTTACAAATTTCAGCAACTCGTTTCAAATATTCTTTGGATGGAATGATGACACCACCACCAGAAATAAAAGGTTCAAGAATAACACCGGCTACTGTATCGGCACCTTCCCAATTAATGACCTGCTCAATATAATCAGCGGCCAGGAGATCCGATTCTTGTGCATCCCCACCAAATAAAGAACGGTAGCTGTACGGCGGCGGAACGTGGAGGAATCCTGGAACTGCCGGATCATATTTCACTCTTCGATTTGCCTGAGCCGTTGCACTCAATGCGCCGAGAGTTGAACCGTGATAGGCTCGGTATCTGGATATAAATTTATACTTTCCTTGGTTTCCGTTTTGTGTATGATATTGACGAGCAATTTTGAATGCAGTTTCATTTGCTTCTGAACCGCTATTGGAGAAAAACGTTGTGTAGGAGCCTTGAAGAAGTTCACTGATCTTAGCTGATAATTCAATAGCTGGGATGTGACTAAGGGTTAGTGGAAAATACGATAGGTTCATCATTTGTTCATAAGCGGCATCTGCGATTTCTTTACGGCCATGTCCTAGATTTAAGCACCATAGCCCCGATACGCCATCCATATACTTGTCCCCGTTAATATCGGTGAACCAAGCCCCTTCACCTTTCGTTCCAATCATTGGATTTGCTTTCTCATTATAGCGTGACATAGCATGCCACAGATGCTCTTTGTCTTGCTCAATCAGGCTTTTTGTTTTCACTTCTGCTTTCATAATGTAGCCTCCTCTTTATTTTTTATTTAAATGAGAATAACTAAATGGTTACAGGAGTATTGCACAAAATTGAATCAATCGAATCATGCTTGTATCCGTGCGCATCAGCAACTGCCTTGTATGTTACTTTTCCATCCATTACATTAATGCCTTTCGCTAAAGGCTTGTTATCCAGAGCCGCTTGCTTAGGTCCTTTATTTGCGATTTGCAATCCATAAGGAGTTGTCACATTCGTTAAAGCAATGGTTGAAGTGCGTGCAACAGCTCCGGGCATATTCGCTACGGCATAATGAAGTACTCCATGCTTCTCATACGTAGGATTGCTATGGGTAGTAATACGGTCAATCGTTTCAATGGATCCCCCTTGATCAATTGCTACGTCAACAATAACCGAGCCGGGTTGCATTGTTTTAACCATCTCTTCAGTTACTAAACGCGGGGCACGCGCTCCTGGTATAAGGACAGCTCCTACAAGCAAATCAGCTTTCTTTACAGCCTCCGCAATGTTATAGTTATTTGACATTAGTGTCTGTAAGCGTCCCTGGAATTGGTCATCGAGTTGACGAAGACGAGCGGGATTAATATCCAACAACGTAACGTTCGCACCCAGGCCAATAGCCATCTTGGCTGCATTCGCGCCTACGATGCCCCCTCCGACGATAACAACCTCTCCCGGTGCTACTCCTGGTACACCACCAAGTAAAACTCCTTTTCCACCTTTAGATTTTTCCAAGAATTGAGCCCCGATTTGAACGGACATACGTCCTGCGACTTCACTCATCGGAGTCAATAGCGGAAGAGCCCCATTATCCAACTGAATTGTTTCATACGCGATGGCAGTCACTTCACTATCTATAAGGGTTTTTGTTAATTCATGTTCTGGAGCCAGGTGCAAATACGTATACAAAATCAAACCTTTACGGAAGTATTCATACTCCTCAGGAAGAGGCTCTTTTACTTTAACAACCATTTCGGCTAACCAGGCTTCCTTTGGTGTAGAAACAATATTTGCTCCTGCAGCTACATAATCATCATCTGTAAATCCGCTACCTACCCCTGCTCCGGTCTCTACCCGCACTTCATGACCATCATTTTTGTATGCGCTTACAGAAGCAGGAGTCATTCCCACTCGATTTTCATTGTTTTTAATTTCCTTCGGAACACCTATAATCATGTGTTATCCTCCTTCATGAAAAATATAGCTTTTCACACGCATTGTTTACTATTAAAGATAGTTCATCATGTCTTCACAATCTTCGCATAGGGTTTCTATTACAGTAACTCTATTATTTTTTGATATCGTACGGGAATCTACATCAAAACTCCATCTATCACCACAATGTCTGCAAGTTATCTCCTGCCACACGATGGCCCCCTCCTTTTTCATTACATAAAAGGGACGGACGTGATTTACTTTATCATGAGTTTTACCACGTCCATGTTTCATCAATTTTTTTGAATATTGCTGCGACTTGCTGGACTATTCGTATTTTAAAATCCACACCTGATCTTGATTGGTTAGCCTGGCGGCGTTTGCTTCGTCCGTATCGATATGGAATTCTAGGCGATAATTAGCATGCACTCGAATTTTTACATCACTAAAGATAACCCGTCTCTCCGTCTGTGAGATAACGTGTACTTTTTCCTTATCATGAACCTGAAACTGCCAGGCATCTTCTTCAGACATATGAATGTGTCTGCTTGCAATAATTGCCCCTTCTTTTAAATACACAGATCCTTTTGGCCCGATGATTGTAATCGGACTGCTTCCAGCTATATCTCCTGAATCCCTGATCGGGGGAGATATCCCTAAGCGATGGGCATCAGTTAGGGATACTTCCACTTGTGTAGTGCCGCGAGCGGGGCCCAGTATTCTTACCTTATCTATCGTGCCTTTAGGCCCGGCAAGCATCACGCTTTCTTTTGCCGCAAATTGACCGGGCTGAGATAGCTCTTTGTAAAGCTGGAGCTCGTATCCCTTTCCGAACAAAGTATCGATATGTTCAAGGGAAAGATGAATATGTCTGGCTGATACGCCCACAGGAATGGTACGTAGCTCCGGCTCATATAGTAAATTGTTACTTTGCTCTATTACTTTCTTTATCATGACTCATCCCTCTCTCGTTTCCTTGCACTTCTGTAAGAAATGATGAGCAATTGCTAGAGAACAACGTAACTTTACCAATTTCTATGGTCTAAGTGAGCATACTTCTCCAACAGACGAATCGGCATTTTCAACGCATCTTTTCTAAACGGAGGTGCCAGTTGGCTGCCGTCTACCTGAATGTCAATAACCGTAGGTTTGTTTGATTTAATCGCCTCTTGAATCACCGCTCCCAATTCCTCGGCTTTCTCAACTCGAATACCGACAGCACCCATCGCACGTGCCACTTCAGCAAAATCAGGGTTATCAATATCCGCTCCAACAAAGCGATTGTTATAAAAGTCGACCTGATTTTTCTTTTCCGCGCACCATGCTCCGTTATTAAAGACGCAAGCCACAACCGGGATATTTTCCTCTACTGCTGTGCTTACTTCATGCAAGCTCATGCCCCATGCTCCATCGCCAACAATCGCAACAACTGGGCAATCCGGTTGAGCAATTTTAGCACCAAGAGCTGAAGGATACGCAAAGCCTGTATTACCAAATGTAAGAGCTGCAATGTGTTTACGACCTTCGTTAAACTTGAGATACGCATTCGCTGTAGAAGAAACGTTTCCAATATCCGTTGTCACGATTGTATTTTCTGGAATCGCTTTTGTAAGTTCCAATAGTGCTCTGCGAGGATTAATCGGACTTCCTTCTACCATCGCCAGGTCAACCAATTCTTGCTCCCATACTTGTTTTTCATTTGCGACTTCTAACAAGCGATCGCTATTTTCTTTTCTGCTTGGCGCAATTTCTTTTAATCGTTTCATAATTTCTTGACTAGCTGCCCGTGCATCCCCGATAATGCCCACTTCAATCGGATGTGTACGTGCAATATTGCGCGGATTAATGTCTATTTGAATGATTTGCGCTGTCTTCGGGAAATAATCGATATCATAGCAAGGCAGTGTTCCGAATACAGATAGACGCGTACCAATCGCGAGCACCACATCCGCTTTTGCTAACGTTTTCATCGCTGATTTAGCACCCATGTAACCAATTGGTCCAACAGCTAATGGATGATTAGCCGGGAATGCATCATTATGCATGTATGAAACCGCTACTGGTGCTGTTAAATATTCCGCAATCGCTCTCACTGCGTCAATACCATCAGAGTCAACTGTACCTCGTCCGGAAATGATAACCGGATATTTCGCTTCACTTAACAATTGGGCCGCTCTTTCCAAAGATTCTGGTGAACCGCATCCACGAGCATCAACACGGTACTGATGAGGCTCAAGAATTTGGTCTTCCAGTTCGCCATAGAAATAGTCACGAGGGATATCAAACAAGACAGGACCGCGTTCAGCATAGGCAATGCGGAATGCAGTACGTAAGCAATCGGCTACCCGGCTTGGATGTGTAACGCGTACTGTCTCTTTTGTAATCGCTTTAAAAACAGAAACCTGGTCACATTCTTGGAAGCCATCCCATCCAATAGTAGGGGTTCCTGCAGAAGGAGAAATAACAACCATAGGCGTATGAGCTTGATAAGCAGCAGCTACTGAAGTTACCATGTTGGTAATTCCAGGACCATTCTGTCCGATGACAACCCCAGCTATTCCGCTAACACGCGTATATGCATCTGCCATATGAGCGCCGCTTTGTTCATGGCGAACTCCGATAAAACGAATGCCTGCAGCAGGAAGCAAGTCTAGCAGATCCATAAAAGCGGAGCCTAAAATCCCATTAATATGAGTAACTCCTTCAGCTACCAGAGTCTCTACGATAGCCTCGCTAGGTGTCATTTTCACTTTTTTGCCTGTTATCGCTTTCGATTTTACCTTTTCCATGATTTTATTCCTCCTCTGTATTAATGTGATATCTGTATTTTTTTAACATGAACTGGAACTGTTATCACGATGTCAGTACCAGTATATAAACATCATGACGTCGGTACCAGTTGTTATGGTTATTGTACTCTCTGAAAAAGACTGCGTCAATATACTATTTAAAATTTTCTAAAATATTAGCCTATTAAAAATTTATCCGGTAATAATAACTGCCACTCCTACTACTATTGTGCTTGCTGCTATAATACGTTGCCAGCCATATCCCTCCTTCAGAAAATAAATGCCGAATATTGTTCCAATTAAAATACTAAGCTCACGAATAGGCGCTACATAACTAATGGGTGCTAAAACCATAGCGCTTAGGACCAATATATAAGCTAATGAATTAAGAATACCTACTCCGATTGCTTCTCTCCGATGTGTCTTCCATTCATCGCATATATCTGTCCAGGATCGAAAAGCAACAGGGGTCAACATGATAAGGCGACCCAGCGTGGTTAAATAATCCAGTAATAAAGGTGCGATGAAAAGATAACTCACCACATACTTATCCCATAATGTATATCCAGCTATGATCATACCTAACATGAATCCGTAACGAATCGCTGATAAAGCCCGGTTGTCGTTGAATATTGTAATGCCTCCCGTAAGAAAAAAAACGCTGCCTACAATGATGGCTGTACCGATAAATACGGCTAAGGAAGGCCTTTCGTTAAATAATAAAATAGCCATCATTGTTACAAGCATCGGACCAAGTCCACGTGCAACAGGATAAATTAAAGAAAAATCGCTTTTTGTGTATCCTTTTTGCAAAATAACAAAATACAAAAGATGCAAAAGAATACTCCCTACTACATATATCAAATTAATAGTTTCTCCTGTATATGGGTTAAATAGAAGAAACACACATACAATTGGGGTGTAAATAACAGTCCCGATAGCAGTAAAAAGCCATACAAATGCAATTCCTCCTCCCGCACGCTTAGATAGAAAATTCCATGTAGCATGAAGAAACGCTGAGGATAAAAGGAGCATAACAGCTACATATGACATAATACTCGCCTCCTTTAGATGACTGACTTGTCAGCATAATAAAAAAGAGCCCACCTATTCGGAAAATTCAAACCAGATATACCGAACAAAGTGGACCTCTCCATTCAAAGTAAAGGATGTGGCCTTCGTGACATCTTCATTGCAAAGGAATACATATCAGCACGGAAAAAACCTTTATAATATTCTACGAGGTTGCCATCCGGGGCTGTAATCATACGTTCTGTAATCAACAAACAAGTAGATTCTGTAACATCTAAATGCTTTATGTCTTCCTCAGGCAAATAGCCACATGTAATAATTTGCTCTGCTTCCCAGAAGTGAATACCTAGCTCATCTTCTAACACATCATACAGAATGGTTTTATTTAAATCGTATTGTGCTAATTTCTCGCCGATTTCCAGAGGATAATAGTGGTTCTCAAGCGCAATGGGAACGTTTTCTTTTAGTCGCAGACGTTTAATGTAATAGGACTCATCAAGAAAACCACTTACATCTTCAATATTTTCAGGTGTAGGGACAATCTCGTTAAGTAATAGCTTAATATCCATCTGTTTAATGGTTTCGGTAAAACTGGTCATCCGTAGCCATTCTTGTACAGGCTTACGTGATACAAACGTTCCTTTACCATGTTTTTTTTCTAAGATCCCTTCACGAACGAGAGCGGAAACCGCTTCTCTGACTGTACTTCTACTAACAGAGTACATCTCCATTAATTCTCTTTCGCTTGGAATTTTTTCCGTATACTGTTTCTGCAATATTTGATTTTCTAATACATTTTTCAACTGAACATGCAGCGGTATCGGATTGGTAGAATCTAACTCCATTACTATCCCTCCATATTCGCAAATTTCATCTCGTCATGACATAGGTACCAGTTTATAACTCTATTATACAAATGATAGGGGAAACAATCAATTTCCTCCTTTCCATATTTAACCTACATTTCAAGGGTGTTGATTATCCAGTACGATCCAGAGTGGATAGCCACCACACCGTGCCCCAAACGGGCGGCGGTTCGTCTCCCGCCCACCGCCCCTCCTTCTTTTCTTCCCTCTCACCACAAAGATTTGTCGATTTATCAAATCAGATGTATATAGTAAAGAAGTTACTGCCTGATTAAACAACTCATGTCATCCGGCAAAGGCGTCGTGAAAGAAAGCTCTTCTTTATGACGCGGATGCGGAAATGAAAGAATTCTGGAATGGAGGGCCTGTCGGGAAATCAGCGTCCGCTCTCCTCCATATAAATCGTCTCCAAGCAATGGATGACCGATATGACTCATATGCACGCGAATTTGATGTGTACGTCCCGTGTCGAGCTTGATTCTTACATGAGTAAATCCGTTATACCTTTCAAGCACCGTATAGTGCGTCCGTGCCCACTGACCACTCTCATGAACGACACGCTCCATAAGAGAGTCCGCTTTACGCATAATTGGCGCATCGATCGTTCCCCCTTCCTCCTTCACCTGACCATGTACAAGCGCTTCATAATAGCGTGTAATGCCGTTTTGCCGCTGCACTGTAGCTAGTTGCTGATGGGAGAACTGACTTTTAGCGATTAGTACCAAACCGGACGTATCCTTATCTAGACGGTTAACTGCGCGAAATTTACGTGAGATGCCCTGCAGCCGCCAATGGTGAATAACTCCATTAGCTAATGTTCCATCCGGATGTAGCAGGGTCGGATGCACGCATAAATTCGATGGTTTGTTCACAATGAGTATATCCTCATCCTCAAATACAATTTGTAATGGCATCGGTTCTGGTACAATATTTTCCGATTCCTCCTCGGGAAGATGTAATTCTATCACATCGCCCGCTTGTAGCGAATGATCAAGATACGTCGATGCCCCGTTTAGACGAATGCCTTTTACATGTTTGAGTTCGACCAGTAAACTGCGTGAGATCCCGTGATCTTCGCGCAGAAAGCTACGCACGTTTTTTTCTGCATCCTGAACGTCAGGCGGCACGGTAAAACGGAGCACCTGGTTTTTTCCTGTCTGTTCTTTTCTCATCGTATTCTCCTTATATAGAGCCTTTTTTCTTATCTCCCTGTTCCCTACTTACACTAAAATACCTTTTTCCATTATTTTTTCAGGCTTCTGAATATTCGTTCATGTGTTATTATTAAATATAGTTCTCAAATTTTACATATTGTTTTAGTTTGAGAGACAAAAATTAATAGGAGAGGGAGATTCTGAATGGCCCAGACTAAAAGATTCAAGAAAATTCTGGTGGCAAACCGTGGCGAGATTGCCATCCGGATTTTCCGCGCCTGCACAGAGCTTAGTATTCGCACCGTTGCAGTGTATTCTGAGCAAGACAATGTAGCCTTGCACCGTTTCAAAGCTGATGAAGCCTATCTCATCGGAGAAGGCAAGGGTCCGATCGAAGCGTATTTGGACATCGAAAGCATCATTGAAGTGGCCAAACGGCATGACGTCGATGCCATTCATCCCGGCTACGGCTTCCTGTCGGAGAACGAACAATTCGCCGCCCGATGCGAAGAAGAAGGAATTGTGTTTATCGGTCCAAAATCCGAGCATATCGCCAAGTTTGGCGACAAAGTCACTGCCCGTCAAATGGCGATCGAAGCTGATATCCCGGTAATCCCCGGAACTCCAGAGCCGGTGCGCACGCTCGAAGAAGCGCTGCGCTTCGTGAAAGAAAACGGCTACCCGATTATTATTAAAGCCGCGTCAGGCGGCGGCGGCCGTGGCATGCGCATCGTACGTAAGCAAAACGAGCTACAGGACGCGCTTGACCGTGCCCGTTCCGAAGCAAAATCTGCATTTGGCAATGCCGCAGTGTATCTGGAAAAATATCTTGAAAATCCGAAGCACATCGAGGTGCAGGTATTAGCTGATCAACATGGACATGTCGTTCATCTGTTTGAGCGCGATTGTTCGATTCAACGTCGCCATCAGAAAGTCGTTGAAGTGGCACCAAGCTTGTCGCTGAACGAGCGGCAACGCGAAGATATTTGCAATGCAGCGCTACGCCTGACCAGAGCATCCAATTATATAAATGCCGGTACAGTCGAATTCCTCGTTGCACCGGATGGGAAATTTTATTTTATCGAAGTCAATCCACGAATTCAAGTGGAGCATACGATTACCGAGATGGTGACGGGGATCGATATCGTCCAATCGCAAATCCGCATTGCAGAAGGATATGCTCTTGAGGACGCGGAAATCGGAATCCCGTCTCAATCAAGCGTGCAAATGCGTGGATTTGCCATTCAATCGCGTGTTACGACGGAAGATCCAGAGAAAGGATTCATACCGGATACCGGACGCCTCCTTGCATACCGTTCTGCCAGTGGATTTGGCGTGCGTCTTGATGCAGGTATAGGGGCTCATGGCGCTATGATTACCCCGCACTATGATTCATTGCTCGTTAAAGTGTCCACACACGCTTTAACGTTTGAGCGAGCGGCGAAAAAAATGCTGCGCACACTGAAGGAATTCCGGATTCGTGGAGTCAAAACAAATATTCCGTTCCTTGAGAATGTGATGCAGCACCCGGACTTTTTGAGCGGCAATTATAATACTTCTTTTATTGATTCGAAACCGGAACTATTCGAGTTTCCAATCCGCAAAGATCGCGGTACGAAGCTCTTAACGTATATCGGTCAAACCATCGTCAATGGCCATCCTGGTCTAGCTAAAACAGACAAGAAGCCATTGTTCGGAACGCCACGCATCCCGGAGACTTCCTATAAACAGGAATATCCGAACGGTACGAAACAAATTCTCGATGAGCAGGGACCTGACGGCCTGGTGAAATGGATACAGCAACAGAAAAAGCTTCTGGTCACCGATACGACATTCCGTGACGCACACCAATCGCTGTTCGCTACCCGTGTGCGCACGCATGACCTGCTGCAAGTAGCGGAAGCTACAGCTAAACTTGCACCCGATCTGTTCTCGCTTGAGATGTGGGGCGGAGCTACATTTGATACCAGCATGCGCTTTCTGAATGAAGACCCATGGGAGCGCCTGCGCAAGCTACGTGAGAAAGTTCCGAACCTGCTGTTCCAGATGCTCTTCCGCGGTGCCAACGCCGTCGGTTATACGAATTATCCGGATAACGTCATTAAGAAATTCATTGAAACATCCGCTAAAGAGGGTATCGACGTATTTCGAATTTTCGATAGCCTGAACTGGGTGGACGGTATGCGCCTTGCCATCGAAAGCGTACGAGAATCAGGTAAAATCGCTGAGGCAGCGATTTGCTATACCGGTGATATTCTCGATCAGAGTCGGGAGAAGTATAATCTAAAATACTACGTGACCTTGGCTAAAGAGTTGGAAAAAGCCGGTGCACACATTCTTGCGATCAAGGATATGGCTGGTCTCCTGAAACCGTATGCCGCATACGAACTGGTGAAAGCGCTGAAACAAGAAATTAGCATTCCGATTCACCTACACACACATGATACAAGCGGAAATGCAGGCGCAATGCTTCTGAAAGCTGCAGAAGCCGGGGTGGATATCGTCGATACAGCGCTTAGCTCCATGTCCGGCCTCACTTCACAGCCAAGCCTAAACGCACTTGCTTATGCACTCGAGCACGACAAGCGCGCGACTGGCTTAGATTACGGGAAGTACCAGGAACTGGCTGATTATTGGGAAGACATCCGGAAATATTACATCGGCTTTGAAACCGATATGAAATCGAGTAATGCGGAGGTATACAAGCACGAGATGCCAGGTGGACAGTATACAAATCTGGAGCAGCAGGCAAAAGCTGTCGGACTCGGCGATCGCTGGGGCGAAGTGAAAGAAATGTATACAACTGTGAACCACATGTTCGGCGATATCGTGAAAGTGACGCCATCCTCAAAAGTGGTAGGAGATATGGCACTATTTATGGTGCAAAACAATTTAACAGAAAAAGATGTATACGAACGTGGTGAAACCATCGATTTTCCTGAATCGGTTATCACATTCTTCCAGGGATACCTGGGTCAGCCGCACGGCGGATTTCCGGAAGATTTGCAGCGCATCATTCTCAAGGGACGCGACTACTTTACGACCCGACCAGGTGAATTGTTACCGTCCGCAGACTTTGATGAAATCAAAGCCATGCTTAAAGAAAAACTGGAACGTGATGTGACAGATTGCGATATCATGTCGTATGTCATGTATCCTCAAGTATTTCTGGATATGCAAGCACGCCAGAAAGAATTCGGCGATGTGTCCGTTCTCGATACGCCAACCTTCTTCTATGGTCTGCGCCTAGGCGAAGAAATCGCAATCGATATCGAGCAAGGGAAGACGCTTATGGTGAAGCTTGTTTCCATTGGAGAAACGAGACCAGACGGCATTCGGACGATTTACTATGAATTGAATGGCCAGCCGCGCGAGATTAATATACGCGATGTGTCAGCCAAAGTAACAACACTCCAACGACCAAAAGCCGATCTATCTGAAGCCGGCCAAATCGGTGCGTCCATGCCGGGTAAAGTGCTGAAAGTAATGGTCCAGCAGGGCGACAAAGTGAAGAAAGGCGAGCACGTGCTTGTGACAGAGGCAATGAAGATGGAAACAACAATGCAGGCTCCATTCAACGGCATAGTCAAAGAAATTCATGTAAAAGCTGGCGACGCGATCGAGACAGGCGATCTGCTTATCGTTATTGCCAAAAGCTAGTTTTTCCTTATCTCATTTTTGACACACGAAAAAGAGCACCGTTGCGTGCTCTTTTTCGTTTTAATGAAGCTCATCGATAATTTCCTCACCAGGTTTTCGATCCTTACAATCCTTTTTCTCACCGCCACCCCGAATCATGGATTGAATTTTCTCAACTACAGCTGGAGCTAAATCCATCATCCGTTCATACAAGTGGGATTGTCCCTGTAGCGAGATAGAGCGTACGCCATGTTTGCCAACAATAAGGAAAGCTATCGGAGTAATTGAAATTCCACCACCACTCCCGCCGCCAAATGGTAAATCACCTTTAAGCGCGCCATTTCCATTTGTATGCTGTCGGGCCAAATCTCCCTCACGTCTTTCGTGACGATGATCCGTTTCCTGGTATGTCTCAAATTCGCTTCCTCCGGCAGCAAAGCCGAAGCCAACCTTGGAGACAGGGATGATTACGCTTCCATCGGGTGTTTCTACCGGGTCCCCGATGATTGTATTTACATCCACCATTTCTTTAATATTTTCCATTGCAGTTTGCATTAAGCCTTGAATCGGGTGTTCTCCCATATCTGTTCACGTCCTTTACGGAAATAATGCACAGCAATTCGAATGACTGCAATGATAGCATGTCCCATCCTCAGACGGAGTATGCAGAGCAAATGCATGTCTAACACCTCGCGCTGAAACTCTGGAAAAACATATAACCTCGGCCGGGTATGCAAAGAAATATAATGCGCCAGCAAGGCAATTAGCAAGCTTTTAGCAAACCATACCGCGCCAATGGCTGCTCCGGTTGCAGACGCTTCGCCAAGCCCGACATTTGTTCTCCACTCAATCACTTCTCCATGCACACATTTCAAAGTCTGCCGAAAGATATGGTGTAAATCACGCACATTGTGTAGCAACTGTGCGTATTTTCTTTGGTAACGCTGTATAGTTCGTGGCGTAATCCACATCTTTTTCTTTCTCTTCGTTTCCATCGCCTGTCCGGCTTCCGCCTCTTTCGATACTTGCACGCCCCTAGATAGACTTTCTATTTGTAGTAAATTAACTGTAAACCGATACTTAATTAAACGTTTGTATGCGGAAACTTCCACGTCAATCCGGTCATTCTCCGACGCACGTTTATACTCGATTTGGATGCGTACGGATGTAAACCAGATGATTGTCACTATGATTACTATACTGCCAAGAAAAATCAGCCAGCCGTTCATATCCGCTCACCTTCCCACAGGTAGTATGAGCGTATCCTCTTTCCCGCATACAGGAAACGAAAGCAACTTTTCTGCAAAAAATGAGTAAAAACTATTAATAAAACTACATTTTACATATAGGAGACGTGACTAAATTGAAAAAACATTGGATGGCACTAGCCGTAAGCCCGCTAGTCGCCGGCGGTCTGCTGCTTGGGGGGCATTCCGCCGCTGCTGCCGCTCCTTTCTCCGATATAGACAATCATTGGGCAGAAGCGCAAATTCTCTCGCTAGCCCGCCAGGGAATTGTGAACGGCATTGATAAGAATACATTCGCGCCCGAACGCTCCCTTACCCGGGGTCAGTTTACAGTCATGCTTGCCAACGTGCTTAAAAGCGATTTAAAAGCACAGGGTACGGCACAAGAAGCAAAAAAGTACTTTTCTGACATAAGCGCGTCTGATTATTATGCTGACGACCTGGTTCGCCTCCGTAAAGCGGGTATCATTGACGATCGCGGAACATTCTCCGGTGAGCGAAAAATCACCCGACAAGAAATGGCCCATTATCTGGTCAATGCGTATCGTTACCTTTATAAACAGGACTTATCTTCTATCGTTAATGTAAAGCATATTCCATTCAAAGATGCTGGTAGCATTACCCCTAGTTATCGGGACGACGTTGTTATCGCGGATAAAATTAATTTAATTAGCGGACGTGATAACGGCAAATTCGATCCACGGGCGACACTTACCCGTGCGGAAGCAGCCTCCGTCATCTACCGTTTCAGTCAGCTTGTACCTTATAAAGACATCGGGGTACGTTCCGGAACAGAGTTGACTACGATTCAAGATGCGTATTATAAGAATGGCAAGCTTTATATTACATTCACCTATAGCTTGCCTGGTGCCGGATACAACGGACAGATTATTGTCATTACCCGATCTGGACAGCAGTTAAAAATTGATGTGGATCAAGTGAAGCTCGACAGCAGTTCCTCTACTTCAGGATTTAAACAAACCCGAACAATCGTTGTTGATGAGAGCAATGTACAGACGATCCTCGTTCGCGTAAACGGAAAAGAAGAAGCCCGCTTTACCATATAACTACCTTCGCAAGCAACAAAGAACAAAGCAGGAATGCTAAATATTCCTGCTTTGTTCTTTTATTTTATAGGAGGCAAGAAGATTCCTTCCGGATCGACTACGTCGCGCAAAATACGAAGTTCTTCGTATGTAGGCGGCTCCGTCTCTCCCTTGCAATGCGAAAAGTCAAGTGTAAAGCCGGTATTTTCCTGTAATTGTTCACGTGTCACACCAGGATGAAGCGTATCAACATACATTGTTCCTATTTCTTCATTGAAACGAAATACTGCCATATTCGTAATAACGGCGCTAGGTCCTCCTAGAAACTTCTTTCCATACGCTTCTCGGCGATGTACCAATGTACCTTCCGGCCATTTCTTTACCATCCAGCCTGGAGAAGTAATATAATCTACCTGCTCTTTGAACCGGCGCTTTTCCTGTACCATAATAAATACTGTACGCCGCGCAAGTGAATTAATATCGGGATTTCCACCGCTACCGGGAAATCTCATGGAGGGAGTAAGGTAATCGCCTATAACAGTTGTATTCACATTGCCATACTTATCAATTTCCGCCCCACCCAAATAGGCCAAATCCACTTTCCCACGTTGTAGTTGATTAAAGACATCGAACAGTCCAGACGCGACAGACGCCTTCGTGACGCAACGCGGATCTCCTACGGAAGATGGAAGCGAGTCACCTTTAGAATCAATCGTGCCTGCTTCATATATAAGTTTGGAGTTCGGTGCGCTGAGCTGCTGTGCCAGCATAATCGCAAGCATTGGTAATCCGGTGCCGGCAAATACGACTTCTTCATCCTTCACCTCACGAGCTGATGCTACCGCCAGCATATCCACTATTGAATATTCTCCGGGCTTTGCGTATTGTTTATCTGCCATCTTATCGCGTCCCCCGTTTCACTTTTGTGCTATATTTTCGATATGAATTCGCCCGCAGCTTCTCCAGCCTGGATACACCTAATTTGTTCAAATATTCTTCATGGTCTTTTACACCATATACCCATTCGTCCGCCCAGGTAGCAAATCCTTCATCAGTCTTGGAGGCTGCAGCAAATTCCCGGATGAACGGACCATCTACATCATAATAGCCGTATGCGCCGGTCGGATGCGCTCCCCATGGAAGCTCGACGATCGCATCTACCAGATAACCAGGAATTAGATTGCGCTCCGGCTCCTCCCTCAGGTAGGACTCCGGTACGATTTCTTCCGCCAATACAATAACCAGCTCTGACGCTTTAATCGCCTGCTCATCCGAGTATGTCTGTCCAGTAATACGAATAGTCCCCTCTTCTCCTACTTGTTGAGCGTGTACGATGCATACACGAGGGCGCACCGCAGGCACATGTATAATCTCACCCTCATTATAAAAAGGGTCTTGAGCAAAATCGAACTTCTTCGCTGGAATCCGCTCGTTTGCACCGTTACGTAATCCCGATTTTTCTAACATGTCATACTCCGGATTTAAAATATCCGTACCCCGGGATGCCCACGTCGGCAAATACGGAATACCCATCGCACCTGCAGCCATCCGGTATAGCATATGTTGATGGCTGTAATCTTCCACTATGACTGAGCGCTCTCTCATTTTTCGGTCCAAACAATGCGGTACCTTCCCATACAATTCATGACCAATCCAGCAAGACTCCCATATAGAGACTGCACCAGCTCCTATCAGAAGCTCCGCATGTGTACCCGAGTTAACCTCTACCAGATGTAATCCTTTTTTCCCCTGGCGCAGCATTTCATAAATAGCAGCCATTGGACGACGCCAAATAACAAAGCCACTGAATGTAATCATGTCATCATTCTGAATCATCTGTATCGCTTCCTGCAACGAGCAACGTTTATCTGCCATGATTTTCCCTCCTTACTCCACACAATATGTATTCTCTATTTTATATTTTCAAACAAATTCAAAAAAATATCTATAATGCATGTTTTTATTTTTCCGTCAACTGTTCTTTCTTCTGAATGAGCGCTTGCTTCCTGTATCGATATAGAAATAGTCACCTATCCGATAACAAGCACAAAAAAACCGCACGAAAACAAAAAGACCTCAGGTTTGCCCAAAGTCTTTTTGTTCTACTTTATGCTTGCGTAGCTTTACGTGACTTTTCGGCTTGGCGTAACTCGACACGGCGGATTTTGCCCGATGTTGTCTTCGGCAGGTCCTCTACAAATTCAATTTCGCGCGGATATTTGTAGGGGGCAGTAATGTTCTTCACATGTTCTTGCAGCTCTTTCACTAACGCTTCAGAAGCCGCATTCTTATCCCGAAGAATGACAAATGCTTTTACGATGCTGCCGCGTACCGGATCCGGACTTGCGACAACTGCACACTCTTTCACGGCCGAATGTTTTACCAGCGCATCTTCTACCTCAAACGGCCCAATCGTATAGCCAGAGCTAATAATGATATCATCTGAACGTCCTTCGAAGAAATAGTATCCGTCCTCATCTTCCTTGGCCTGATCACCTGTTAGATACCATTCTCCTCGGAATGCAGCTGCGGTACGTTCCGGATCATTCAAGTAGCCCTTGAACAACGCGGGAACGCTGCGATGTACCGCAATATCACCCACTTGGCCCTGCTCTACTGGAATTCCTTCTTCATCAATAATAGCAATGCGATTGCCTGGGGTCGGTTTACCCATCGAACCCGGCTTTACTTCCATGCCGCTCAGCGTTCCAATAAGCAACGTATTCTCGGTCTGCCCGTAACCATCACGCACGGTTACGCCATAATATTTCTTAAATGTATCAATAACTTCACGGTTAAGCGGCTCACCCGCACTCACTGTGCTACGAAGATGTTCTAACTTATACTGATCAAGTCCCTCTGCTTTCGCCATAATCCGATATTCAGTCGGTGTGCAGCACAGCACGTTAACATGGTACTTTTCCAGCAATGATAAGTACTTTTTTGGATCGAACTTGCCTAGATACACAAGTCCAGTGGCACCCGAACCAAGTACAGAAATAAATGGACTCCAGTTCCACTTGGCCCAACCTGGCCCTGCCGTCGCCCATACGACGTCACCTTCCCGCACATCTAGCCATAGCTTAGCAGCTACTGCTTGATGGGCATAAGCCCAACTATGGGTATGGATTACGCCTTTTGGATTTCCGGTTGTGCCTGATGTATAGTTTAAGAACGCGATATCGTCAGCGCGTGTATTCTCGACTTCAAATTCTTCACTCTGCCCATCCATTACCTTATCAAAAGAAAGCCAGCCTTCTTTATCGCTTCCATACACGATAAATGTTTCCATTGTACGGCAATCTGGACGTACTTCATCAATTCGGCTCACTAAATCATGGTAGGAAATTACCGCTTTAATGCCAGCATGGGTAGCTCGGTACAGAATGTCTTTCGGCATAAGCATCTCAGAGCCAGGAAGCACAATAGCTCCTATTTTCAAAGCGGCCATGTAGCTGATATATGCCTGCTCAATGCGCGGCAGGATAATCATAATTTTATCGCCCTTTTGAATACCAAGCTCTTTAAGTCCGTTCGCTAACTGGTTAGATGCTTTACTCAGTTGAGCGTACGTAAACTGCTTCGTCTCCCCTTCTTCATTCTCCCATAGCAGAGCCAGCTTGTCCTGATCCTGAGCATAACGTTCGATGTCGTTTACCATGTTGTAGTACTCGGGTGCATGCAACTGCAATTCGGTCATTCTCCATCTCCTCCAACTTTCATTTGCTTTTTACAAGATCGGTAAACGTTTGCCCTTATTTTGAAAACGTTTACTATAAACTAATTATTCTATCTTTTTTGTAATATTCCTGCTTTAATTTAAATTAATTATTTTCTGTTCGTGAATTTGCCATAATCTTCACACAAAGAAGAAGCCGGCGAATATCGCCGACTTCTGTTATCCAGATATTAAAGTTGGGTTACGCGCGGCCACCAAGCTGTTGTTCAGCCATTTGAACCAGGCGCTTCGTGATTTCTCCACCAACAGAACCGTTCTGACGAGCAGTAGTGTCTGCTCCCAGTTGTACACCGAACTCAGTAGCAATTTCATACTTCATTTGGTCCAATGCACGATTAGCTTGAGGTACAAGCAATTGGTTACGGTTTCCAGTGTTGTTTTGTGCCATGTTGTTTCACCTCCTTAAGTGATGTACTTATAGAATGTCACCACTTCTGAGGTTGCATACAATCAGAAACAAAGTAAATGTTGGAAGCATACGCAAACTCAAAAAGCAGAAGGATATATACGCTTGCGTCGCCAAATACCCAATGCAAGTACAAACGATGTCAATAAGATCGGAAACAGCCAATCAAGATAGTAATATTCGGGCGCGATATGCTGCTGCACAGCTTCCTCCGATATAACCATCGCTCCAGCTGTATAACTCAAGATACCTGCCCCGATATAGATAAGAATGGGCAGACGGTCCATCAATGCAGCTACAGCATTGCTTCCAGCCATTAACAACGGAATGCTAAGCCCCAACCCGAACAGCAGCAAGGCGAAATCTCCATGCGCTGCGCCACCTACGGCCAGCACATTGTCCAAACTCATAACGAAATCAGCCACAATAATGGTCTGTATCGCCGCAAACAGTGTAGGACCGGCTTTAATATCTGAGGCTTCTTCCCCCTCACCAAGCAAAAGCTTAAGAGCAATCCAGGCTAGCACAATGCCGCCTATCGCTTTTAGATAAGGAATGAGCAGCACCCAGGTAGCCATCGCCGTCAATACAATGCGCAATCCGATTGCTCCCGCCGTTCCATATATAACAGCTTTTCTTCTCTGTTCCGGCGGCAATTTACGGCTCGCCATTCCAATGACCACCGCATTATCACCACTCAATACGACATCAATAATAATGATATTGATAAAACCGACCCAAAACGAGGCATCCATGTGTCCTGTCACCACCTTCTAGCACTGAATATATTCGGTGACAAGACAGGCTATACCTATATAAATGAGTTTTGTTATTCTACTTGGGTCGAAATCGGAGCAACAGATGGCAAATTCACTTGCATTCTTCCCTCATTCCATGTATTTGTATACGGCCTCGGACCGGGTTGTTGGTAAAACGTAAGCAACGTATAGACAAGGCTCCAGAGCAGAAAGCCCACCGGGATGATTATCCATTTATGCTTTGTTTTTTTATTCGTTTTTTCCATGTAAACCGCCCCTTCCTATACTTCTCTTGTGCCAATCAACTGCTATAGGCGTCGTATCCAAATACGATGCGAATCGAATTCGATATGTCCTTCTCGTTTCAACTGACTGACAATTCTGCTGACTGTCTCCCGGGTTGTACCTACCATATTGGCCAAATCCTGATGAGTTAATTCCATCGGAAGTAAATAACCATCTGCTTCCTCTATACCTCTGGACCTGGCTAGCGAAGAAAGCGTGTTCATAATTTTCTCTTTCATGTCCTTGCTGAGCACATCCGAAAGACGTCGCTGTAAATCTCGAATTTTCCCCTCCAGTATTTGCAGCAGACGAATGCATAACGCCGAGTTCCCTTGCAGCAGCATCGTCAATTCCTGAACGTTAATCGAATAAAGCGAAGACTCTTCCATTGCTTCAGCCGTTGCCGGATACGGACTACCTCCAAACATACCGATATGAGGAAAAAGGTCTCCTTCATGCAACACATTAACAATTTGCTCGCGGCCGTCTTCTGTTGTTTTGTATACTTTCACCATACCGCACTCCAGCAAAAAAATCGCCGTACATAAATCACCTTCGTAAAACAAAATTTCACGCTTTTTGGCTTTTCTATGTGACATTACGCCAGCGATGGCATCCCGCTCCAGTTCGGACAAAGGCGCAAACAGCGGCACTGTACTGAGAAATTCCCTCAGTGACTTATCTCCCACCTGTTCTCTCTCCTATCTATGGAAAAACAAGGCGCCTCCAAAAGGACGGCGCCCGTACTCTTTTCTTTTACCGCAGCATTCTAATAAATTCGCGCATAAAACCAGGTAAATCTGGCCATGCATGTCCGGATATTAGATTCTGATGTGTATG
This sequence comes from Aneurinibacillus migulanus, assembly GCF_001274715.1. Lineage (GTDB taxonomy): Bacteria > Bacillota > Bacilli > Aneurinibacillales > Aneurinibacillaceae > Aneurinibacillus > Aneurinibacillus migulanus. Next base: position 4,843,092 of record NZ_LGUG01000004.1, read on the forward strand.
TAGCGTTTCTTCAATGTATGTTGCACCGCAAACTACCACATCTGGCTTGCATGCTGAATATGCCGTATATTCTCTGCCTTTCATTATATCCGGCACCACCGACAAAACTTGTGCAGCATGGCAAATTGCGCCCACAGGCTTATTCGCTTCAAAAAAGTGGCGTACAATTGCAGGCAGACTTTCATCAAGACGGATGTACTCTGGTGCGCGGCCGCCCGGAATAATCAACCCGTCATACTGTGCAGGGTCTACATCAGCAAACGCCACGTGCGAATCCAACCCGTATGCCGGCTTCTCTACATACGTTTCCATTCCTTCCACGAAATCATGGCTAACAGTTTGGAGCTTTTTTACTGAAGGAGATGCGATGGTCACATCGAATCCTTCTTCAAGACAACGGTAATACGGATAAAATACTTCCAGCGCTTCCACAGCATCTCCTGTTACGATTAATACTCGTTTGCTCATGAATTCACCCCATTTAGAAAAGTAGTGATACTTCAGAACCCAGGTTTTGTTTTTACCCGACTGTATGTAACTCATTCGACATTATAGAGGAAATTCCTGCTTCTGTCATTATGTACGGATGCGGAAAGGGGCAGCTCATTATACTATTGCTAATAACATTTCATGCTTTAAAAAAAGAAGGAGGGCTTTTCATGAGGCTGTTTACTGCCATCGAACTTAACGAAGAAGCAAAACGTGAGCTTGTGCGCTTGCAACAAGAACTAAAAAAAACGCTTTCCTGCCGTAAATGGCAAACACAATCGCAAATGCATCTGACTCTACATTTTCTCGGCGACCTCTCCTTGCAACAAGCGGAACTCGTAAAACAGGAGATGGAAGATGTCGCTGCTTCTTTCTCTCCTTTCTCATTAACTCTTACAAACGTGGGTGCATTTCCGAATTTGAAACGGCCGCGTGTTATCTGGGCGGGAGTCGGTGGGCATCTCAAGGATTTAGGCTCATTGCAGCAGACATTGGCCAAACAATTAACAAAAGGAGAACTCTATAAAGAGGAGCGGGCATATTCTCCACACATTACATTAGGAAGAGAACCCCGTATGGAAGGAGACCCTGAATCGGTTCGACTGCCAGATGTCTATCCTACAAGCTGGCATGTAAGTCAAATTGTTCTGTTCCACTCTACGCTTACACCTAAAGGACCCATTTATAAAACATTAGGCACATATTCGCTTCGGTCATAACCGACTTAACAGGAGCATTACTATCTGTATTGGAACACCTGTACTGACAAACGCACATTTTTCCTTAACGTTTCACAGTCCCTTTCTTGAGGTAAGAATACATTATGCTTAAATAAAGTACTGCATAAAGGGGGAATCGTTTAATGCTTCATTTATTATGCTACACATGCGAAGATCATTTTTTTAGTGGAGAGAGTGGCAAAGACTATGTTTGTCCCTTCTGCCATGCAAAGCTTGAACCGAATGGAGCGGCTCTTCCGCTAGATGAGCCTGACAACATGTCCCAGCCTTTGGCGTAGCTACTCTCATCATCTCTGTTATACAATTAAACTAACAGAAATAGTAAAGGTACGGTCCAAGCGACCCGTACTTTTTTATTTCTGCTTTTCATTTTTAATTGCATTTTCCTATATTGTATGGTAAAAAGCACTTTTTCATATTATTGTGTAGGGTAGAGGTTTTTATCTCTATAAATTTACAACGAAAGATGTGGGTAATATGGCTCCTAGAATCTTAATCGCGGATGATGAGGATGTACTCCGCATGCTCATCGTGGAGACATTGGAAATTGAGGATTACGACCTGGATGAAGCACAAGATGGCATTGAGGCATATGAGAAAATCATGGAGAATGATTATGACTTAATTTTGCTTGATCTTATGATGCCAGGCAAGACCGGGCTAGAAGTTTGTCAGCTTGTGCGCCAGGCGGGTAAAATCAATACCCCGATTGTTATGCTGACGGCCAAAACGCAGGCTGAAGATCGGGAGAATGCGATCAATGCAGGCGTTAATCACTTCTTTTCAAAACCCTTTAGCCCTATGCAGCTACTAACTTTTATTCAGGATATTCTTGAGGGAAACATCAATGAAAACGAGCATCGTTAACCGCCTTCGCCTTCTTTTACTTATACCCCTCATTGTCATTCTTGTCCTATCTGCTATCCTTTGGACATTCAATTTGCGGGAACTGAATAATTATAGCGATGAAATGTCTGTGCTTCTGGAGAAGCGAAACCAGCTGCGCCTCCTTCAGCATGCGTTTGAAGGGGAAGTATCAGAACTTCGCGGATTTATGGCCATCCGTAATGAAGCATTTCTTGCTTCTATCGATGCACGTAAAGAAGAAACTTTCAAGCGGCTTAAAACATACAGCAACCTTCCTCTTACAGAAAAAGAACGGACTTTTATCAAGGAGATTGAACATGATATCCATATATACAATGATGAATATGTGCCGCACGGAATCAAGCTTGCCAAAGCTGTTAACTACCAGGCCATTAGTCAGTTGGCAAACGGCGATGGGATCACCAAATTCGTAAACAGCATTCGCAGCCGACTTGAAGTTCAGATGGAAGAGCATACTCAAGAATTAAGCTACGCACAAGTAGTTCACAAAAACTTCATTATATATTCGCTCGGCGGATTCCTAACTGTCCTTCTCTTCATTGTTGGTCTCTCCTTCTGGGTTACAACTCGGTTCGGTCGTGAAATCGGACAACCGCTGCACAAGCTGACGAATTCCGCTCAACGTTTATCCGAAGGGGAGTATGAGCCGGTAACCTTGCTAGACCGAAACGATGAACTTGGCCAGCTTGCCCAGGCATTTAACCAGATGATTAAAGACATTGAAGAGAAAGAAACGGATTTGCTATCGCAAAACCAGGAGTTAACTGCTCATCAAGAGGAACTGTACGCCCAACAGCTGGAACTAGAAGAAGCGATAGAAAAACTGACGGAAAAAGAAAACATGTTGATGCGGCGCAATCAGCTCAGCATCTCGCTTACCACTGATATCGAGGTTGGCAATATGCTATCCAAGGCTCTAGACAGCCTATTGCTTCTGACACACTCGCATACGGGAGCAGCGATTATTCTTGATGAAAAAATTGAAGGGCGCATCGCTAGCTGCGGCTTGTCGACAGAACAAATCGATAAGTTGCTAAATCACCTGTACAGCGGCATGAGCAGACGTGCAATCCAGGAGAAATCCGTTCATACACTGGAACGGCCTGCACTAGCCGAAGAGCAGGCTCACCATGATGCGTATCCGGTTCATGATTTATATATTCCGCTGCTGAACCGGGAAGATGACGTTATGGCGATTTTAATCTTGACCCGGCTTTCCGGGATAGCATTCTCACCGGCCAATATTGATGAAACACAGGCTCTGGCACGTCAAATTTCGCTCGCCATCGAAAATGCAGTTTCCTACAGTAAAACGCAGCGCGCTTATTCTATCAATCAAGCAATTTTGGATTCCGCACTTGAAGGCATTGCTTTAATCGGAACATCCGGAGAAATGCTTGCAGTTAACCACGCTTGGTGTGAAATGTACGGTCTAGAAAAACCGGAAGATATTGCCCATATTTCTCCAAACTCTCTTAATACGAAAATTCGACAACGGCTGAAATATCCGGATGATGTATTCTCCTTCTATTATCGTGCTCTGGCTGGAGAATTAGATGAAACAGAAGAGCTAACTTTCGAAATGGTAGAGCCTTCGTATCGGGTAATGAAAATGTATCACCAACGTGTAGCAAGTGAACACGGCGATACGCTAGGGTGGATTATTGTAACACGCGATATTACGCGTGAGTATGAAGTAGACCAGATGAAGTCAGAATTCGTCAGTACAGTGAGCCATGAACTGCGGACACCGTTGTCCAGTATCCTCGGTTTCGTTGAAATCATGCTGCAAAGAAAAATCACGCCAGACAAACAAATGCGCTACCTCAATACAATTTATAAGGAAGCGCGCCGACTAACCAATCTTATTAATGACTTCCTTGATGTTCAACGAATGGAGTCAGGTAAGCAGGAATATATTAAGAAATCGATTCGCCTAGGAAATATCGTACAGGATGTAATTCAACTACAGCAGACTTCTTCACATCACATCGTATTCCAGCAGATGACCGAGAAGGACGTAATCATGGCGGACTGTGAGAAAATTCAACAAGTAATTACCAATCTGCTCAGTAACGCCATTAAATATTCTCCGGGAGGCGGCACCATAACCGTAACGGTCGATGCATGCGCCACACGTCCACAGGATGTATGTCTGCATATACAAGATGAAGGCCTGGGTATTCCTGAGGAGGCTATTCCTCGCCTGTTTGAGAAATTCTATCGTGTTGACAATTCAGATCGGAGAAAAATCGGCGGTACCGGCCTGGGGCTTGCTATTTGTGCCGAAATCGTAAAAGCACATAACGGACTTATTCATGTGCATTCCAAGCTTGGCGAAGGCAGTACCTTTACCGTGTCCATCCCTACATCCATTGGTGAAGCTCCGCTTTCCGAACCTAAAAGCCGTCTGTGTTCCCTCCCTCCATCACAGCCACAAGAGAATCAGGAGTTCATCGGCCATATTCTTATTGTAGAAGACGATGAAAGCTTACGCACATATTTAAGCGAAGAGCTGGGCAATTCTTTGCTGCGCAGAGGCATTGAAATAAAGAGTGTTTCGAACGGCGAAAAAGCACTACAAAGCATTGAACAAATTCCGCCTCTTCTCCTCATTCTCGATATTATGCTCGGCGAGGGAAAAGACGGCTGGGAAATTCTTAAAGAAATGAAACGCACTGAAAAGCTGCATTCTATTCCTGTTGTAATTTCCAGTGCATTAGAAGAAAAAGAAAAAGGATATGGATACGGTATTTCTGACTATCTCATTAAACCATATCCGGCTGAAAAGCTCACTTCCACTGTTTGGAACCTGTTGCAGCAAACAAATCAGGAAGGGCATGTTTTTATTCCGGAGGAAAAAGAAAAGGAAGAAAAAGGCGAGTGAGAGCGTATGGCAAAAGAGTCGATCGAGCAAATTTTCCGTAAGAAATACTATGCGCAACTTTCCGAAGTAAGCGCCCGGTTGACCCAAACAGAACGACTGCAGATGAATATGACATGGCGTCAAGAGATCTATCAGATCCTTCATAGTTTAAAAGGGACGGCAGGAACACTCGGATACCATCCACTTAGCCATATAGCGGAAACAGGGCTGCTAATGTTTACTGATAGTACGAATTGCACCCTTCCGAATTATATGGTTTCACCTTTATATACGCTTATACACGAAGCGATGGACCAACTCCGTTCTACGGAGCGCGCTTTCGTAAGTGAGGACATTATTCAGGAGCTACAGGCGTTCAACAAGGAGGACGAAAAACCAAAGCGCATCCTTATTATCGATGATGATGAGGTATTGCTTGCTTCCATCTACCAGATACTCTCTCTAGCAGGCTTTGATGTAGAGGTGCTTTCTGATGCACGAAGCGGTTTGGAAGAGATGCTGAATAAGCAGCCGGACTGTATCATACTAGACGTAATGATGCCGGAGCTAAACGGTTTCAGTGTAATGCAGCGTATCCGTAGCGATGCACAGCGACAGTTTACCCCAGTATTATTCCTGACGGCAAAATCTAATATTGAAGACAAATATAAAGGATTCCAACTCGGTGCGGATGAATACCTTACCAAGCCATTCCAATTTGAAGAGCTGATGTTACGTATTAAAACATTAATCTCCCGGGTAGAGAAATACCGTTCCCTCTCTATGAAGGATTCGCTAACCGGTCTTTATAATCGTCGCTATCTTATCGAGCGGTTGCAGGAGCTATTTGTCGCCCATGCCCGCAAACCGCAGGACATTGCACTTGCGATTATGGATTTGGACTATTTCAAATGGGTAAACGATACGTACGGTCACCCGTGCGGTGATGCTGTACTCAAAAGCTTTGCATCGTTCCTGCAAGCTAAGCTGCGGGATTCCGATATTATTACACGCTATGGCGGCGAAGAGTTTATCGTTGTCATGCCAGGGACAACTGCTGAACAAGCGCGCGACACCTTGAACCGTGTACGAGAAGAATTCGGTCGTCATGAGATTCAATGTGAGGATGCCCGGATTTTCCAGACGTTTAGCGGAGGCATTGCCCAGCTAGGCAATGAAGGCGAAGATATCCCGAAACTTATCCAGCATGCTGATCAAGCGCTGTATCTTGCCAAATTCAACGGCCGTAACCGCCTCTGCCTCGCTTCGGAAGTGGAAGCAGCGGGCGAAGAAGCGAGGCACAAAAAAGTGCTAATCGCCGATGATGATATAGTCGTTCATTCCATTTTGCAGCATCAATTAGAAGATACGGGCTGGGAGCTGTATTTCGCCCAGGATGGTTACGAGGTGCTGGAGCTGGTGGACAATATGACGCCAGATATGTTTATTCTTGATGGCTTCATGCTACAGATGAATGGACTGGAGACGTGCCAGGCCCTTCGCAAACAGCCCCGCTTCGCCAAAACACCAATCATTATGTTGACGGGCCGCAGCGGCGAAGAAGAGGTGGCCCAGGCACTCGATAGCGGTGTGGATGATTATATCGTGAAGCCGTTCTCTCCTATTGAACTGAAAGCACGGATGAACCGGTTGTTTGTGCGTACCAAATAAAAGATTACTCAGTAAGTCTTATTCGTGCTTTTCTGTAAGCAAATCTTACTGTTCAGCATAGTTTCAGAAGAAAATAGATATCGCTTTCTTATTCAATAAAAAAGAACCTGTCAACTCCCCCCTCAAAAGATTGTGGTGTTTGACAGGTTCTTTTAATTGTATATGTGCGCCTATGGTCTATGTGAATACAACTGTTTTATTTTTATCGACGAGAATACGATCTTCAATGTGCCATTTTACTGCCCGGGCAAGCACAATTCGTTCGATATGACGACCTTCTTTTTTCAGTTCTCCTACATTATCTCGATGGCTGACACGACTCACATCCTGCTCAATAATAGGCCCAGCATCAAGCTCCTCGGTAACATAGTGAGCGGTTGCACCAATAATTTTCACTCCGCGTTTATGGGCCTGATCATACGGCTTACCGCCGATAAATGCCGGCAAAAAGGAATGATGAATATTAATTACACGGTTACGGTAATGTTCTACCAGATACGGCGATAGAATCTGCATATAACGTGCCAGCACAATGAAATCTACATTTCCTTCCATTAACTCGCGTTGCTTCCGCTCTACTTCTGCCTTCGTCTCCGCTGTTACCGGCAGGTGATAGAACGGAATGCCAAGCGATTCCACCAGGTCCCGCGAATCTTCATGATTACTGATAACCATTGTAATCTCTGCATTTAAATCACCCGCTTGCCAATTCCACAGCAACTCACGCAGGCAGTGATCTTCTTTGGATACAAAAATCACCATTTTTTTTGGTCGACTTGCAAGGGTAATCTTCCAATTCATCTCGAATTCGTCTGCAACCGAAGCAAACGCCCGACGTAATTCATCAATGCTATCTTCTATGCCTTCCTTGAAGAATTCGATCCGCATGAAAAACATGCCGCCTTCCGGATCCTGTGTATATTGGTCGGATTGCATAATATTTGCGCCGTTTTCGAATAAAAATTTTGATACGGACGCAACAATTCCTGGACGATCCGGACATGCAATCAGCATGCGGCCGACTCCCCGATATTTTTCCTGGAATATTGTTTTTACTTGTTGTGCCACCATCTCTTTCTAGCCTCCACAATATATGTACAATGTTATTTTGCCTATTATACCGTATTCCGGCCGTACAGCAAACCAAAAGCAAAGAAATCGTGCTTCTTTTCACAAAAGCAGGACTATTTTTTTCGGTTTCTGATAAACCTCTTTCCCTCTTTCACATCCATTCCATTATGCACTTTAAAGGAAAGCGTAACACATAAGAAAAAGGGAGAGATAAATCCCCCCTTTTTCTTGTAGACGTCTTATTCTTTTTCTAGTAAACGGAAGAATCTCTGCTCTTGAACACCGTTGTCTTTATCAAAAATCCCACGGCGTGCAATCGTTCTCGTCTTACTGCCCGGTTTTCTTACGCCACGCATGCTCATGCACATGTGCTCGGCTTCGATAACGGCAATAACTCCAATCGGCTCAATCACCTGCTCGATCGTATCCACAATTTGGTTCGTGATTCGCTCCTGAACCTGTGGACGACGCGCCAGGATTTCCACGAGGCGGGCAAATTTGCTTAATCCGACAATCCGGCCGTTTGGAATATATCCAATATGCACCTTTCCAAAGAAAGGAACAAAATGATGTTCGCATACACTATGGAATGGAATATCTTGAACGATAACGATATCGTTCGTGCCTTCAGCTGGGAATGTTTTTCCAAGAACCTCTGCTGGGTCTTCATTCAGACCGCTAAAGATCTCCCGGTACATCTTGGCGATACGCTTCGGCGTCTCCTTCAACCCTTCACGTTCCGGGTCCTCGCCGATCAAATGAATAATATCATAAAAGTGTTTTTCAATCGGATCGGTAAATGTTGTACTGGACTTAACTGCTTCTGCGCGCATGGCGTTCATCTCCTTGACTTATATATAGAACAGATTGAGCAGTGCCAGCGTCTGTTCTTCATAGAAACAACGTATAGTATTTGTCTAGGAATTGCAAGCGAAAATGTTCTATTCCACTGTAGAAACAGGTACAATAGTAAGAAAAACTCCTGAGGTTTGGCAATGCCTCGCGATTTTTCTTTGCTTACAAAAGGAAAGAGAGGAAACACGCTATGCTACGAATTACACCAGCCGCACGCAAAGAAGCAGCGACAAAACTGAAAACACCACAGCGTCTGTCCATTCTCGGTATTCTGGAAGGCGGTTGCGGATTTACGATGCGCTTCTCCCTTATTCAGGGAGATATCCCTAGCTCCTCGTTTAATTGCATTCAGGAGGATGGTATCATATACTGCCTGGATACATACATTACGGAAATGTATCCAGAAGCATTCACACTCGACTATGTCGAAAATCAAGGATTTCGTTTATATACGGATAGTCAATACATGGCAACCCACTTGAAAATCCTTGATTCCGTCGAACAGGTATAAGCGAAAATGCCACGGCCCGTGAATAACGGATCGTGGCATTTCCATTCACGCTCTTTGTTTATTCCGCAGGACAAGACACTCTAATGCCTCCGCTACTCCACTTTCATTATTGGATGCAACTACCATGTCAGCCTGCTGCTTGACATCCTGCGGCGCATTTCCGACTGCTACACCCATGCCCGCCATCGTAATCATATCCAGATCGTTGTAGTAATTGCCGATTGCAATCGTTTCACTCAGTGGAACTTTCAAGTAGCTTGCCAAATTGCTCAACGCGGCACCTTTGGATGTAGCCCGGTCAATAATATCAATATAGGAAGGTCCGCTGCGCAGCGTTCGTACTGGAAGATTCATCGCCGCAAGTTCCTCATATGCTTTGTTTAACTGGTCGTCTGTACCGAACAGCGTAAATTTTACAAGCTTGTCTTCTACACTAAGTGCATCTTCCACAAGTTTTGGTTCTGCCAGATACTTAGCATACATGGCCCGCACATCTTCCCTGTCCAAACTCTCCGTATACATATCAAGCGCAGTACAAAAGTCCGTATGAATGTTTTCTTTACGGCAATAACTCAAAACATTCTTTAATGAATGGATGGAAAATCCCGCTTCATTTAAAATCTCTTTCGTTTTGGAGTGAGAGGTAACGGCACCGTTATGGCAGATGAAATATCCGTCGATACCAATTTCCTCAAGCAACGGTGTTACGCTGAGGGGAGCGCGCCCTGAGCATAGCACGATGCGGACGCCCTCTTCTTCCACCGCACGCAACGCTTTTTTGTTCTCTTCAGTAATTTTATATTCGTCGTTTAACAATGTGCCATCTATATCAATAGCAGCTAATTTATACGTCATATATTCTCCTCTCCATCCGATATTGTTCTTTAGTTTAATCATACCATATGTGTTTTATCGGTTCGTAACGGCAAATGCATGACGAAAATGAACAAACCATGTACAATAGCAATGGAGAATATTATGAGGCAAGGAGAACGCATTATATGCATAGCAATTTGCGAACTTTTATCGAAACGTTACGAAAAGAACAAGACCTCGCCGTAATCGACGCGCCCGTTGACCCGAACCTGGAGCTTCCAGAAATTCACCGCCGCGTTATCGATGAAGGGGGACCGGCCCTTCTATTTACCAATCCGAAAGGCAGCTCTTTCCCGGTTATTACAAATCTGTTTGGTACCGAGCGGCGAGTAGAATTGGCTTTTGGCCCCCGTCCGGAGAACCTGGTCAATCAGCTTGTTGGCGCGATGGATCAATTGCTCCCGCCCAAGCTCGGTACATTGTGGCAATACCGTGCGCCTCTGCTCGATGTAGCGAAAACCGGACTCCGCAACGTAGGAAATGGCAAAGCACCTGTGCTGGAACTACAGGAAGACGATGTTGATTTGCATAAACTCCCCGTACTAACCGGGTGGCAGCTCGACGGGGGTCCATTCTTCACTCTTCCGCTTGTCTATACGGAACACCCGGAGACTAAAGAACACAATCTGGGAATGTATCGGATGCAAGTGCAAGAGAAAAATCGTACAGGCATGCACTGGCAGATTCAAAAAGGTGGCGGATTTCACCATCACGAAGCGGAGCTTCGCAACCAGGCGTTGCCTGTAACCGTATTTCTTGGCGGCCCTCCGGCATTGACCATTTCAGCTATCGCACCGCTGCCTGAAATGCTGCCAGAATTAATTTTCACATCGTTTCTGATGGGAGATAAGCTGGACGTTACACAAATCGGCAACCATGCACACAAACTGATTGCCCAAGCAGAATTTGCATTCTGTGGCGAAGTACCGCCGCATGTACGACATCCAGAAGGACCGTTCGGTGACCACTATGGATACTATTCCTGGACGCATGATTTTCCGATATTCAACATCCAAAAGATGTACCGTCGCAAGGACGCTATCTACCCTGCAACAGTTGTAGGTAAGCCACGCCAGGAGGATTATTTTATCGGAGAATACTTGCAGCGCCTGCTATCCCCAATGTTCCCGGTGGTAATGCCTGGCGTTAAAAGCTTGTGGACGTACGGAGAAACGGGCTTTCACTCACTTGCGGGTGCCATCGTACGGGAAAGCTACTATCGCGAAGCCATGGCACATGCGTTCCGCATCATGGGCGAGGGCCAGTTAACGCTGACCAAATTCCTCATGCTGACTGACGTACCATGTGATCTTTCTAATTTCCCACGTTTCCTTGAAACGATCCTTGCACGCTTCAATCCGCAACGTGATCTACTCATCGTGCATGATACATCGATGGATACACTGGATTACACGGGACGTAAGTTCAATCATGGCAGTAAGGCTATTATGCTAGGCATTGGCGAAGCCATTCGCGAGCTTGCACGCGAATATCATGGAGGGCCACTGCCGGGTATCGACAAGGTAAAAGCGTACTGCGGTGGTTGTCTAGTTATTTCAGGAAAAGGCTTTGCCGAAGACGAGAAATTAGCTGCGACGCTTATTGAGCATGCACAACGCCAGCTGGCAGACTGGCCACTTATCTTCCTAGTAGATAATGCAGACGATATTGTAGATCAAACAACCTTCTTATGGACTACGTTTACCCGGTTCGATCCGGCACATGATGTATATGCCAAAACGAACCTGAGACAAAATAAAGTTCAATTCGACGGTCCTATCGTTATCGACGCACGCATGAAGCCATTCTATCCAGATGAACTCGTACCACGCGATGATATTGTTGAACAGGTAGACCGCCGCTGGAAAGAATATTTCCCTCATGTCGGGAGCATGAAATAAATGAAGTAAACGATGGCATCCGGAACGTTTTTTACTTTCGGATGTCGTCATTTTTCCTATAAAAATTTTTGAAACCTTTTTAAAGCCATTCCGTATAGAATATACGTATTAAGATTTTAGAGAGGGGTTTACAAAAAACATGAAAAAGTTTCTCATGCTGTTTATGGCTGTCGCATTAGTATTTAGCGCAGGTGCTTTTGTAAATGTAGACCATGCGGATGCCAAAGGAAAAAAATCATATAATTCCGGCACGAAAAACTTCCAGCCTGGAAGTAACCAGAATTCTAATATCTCCAAGGACTCTAATTCCGGCGTAAATAGCCCTACTAAGAATACAGCACCTACTAAGAACACAGCTACTCCGTCTAAAAGCGGCGGCTTAATGAAAGGTCTGCTGTTCGGTGGTCTTGCTGGTCTTATGCTCGGCGGATTGCTTGGCAACCTGGGTGGTCTTGGCGCGTTTCTCGGTCTGTTAATTAATGTTCTATTCGTTGTCGTCATTATCGCTGTAATCCGTAAACTATATGTTGCATATAAAACGAAGCAAAAAGAAAAGGAATCTCATGTATGGAAAAACTAAAGTTATCGGAACAGGATATCGTCAATGCGTTATGTCTGTACATTGCCGATAAGAAACAAATCAATCCAAGTGACATCGGCATTGAGCTGATGTGGGATGAAGAGTATGGATTTTCTGCGTCGGCTGCAGAAAATGGCCGGTCACAAATACTCATCCAAGCTAATATGATTGAAGCGATTCGATTCTGGCTCCAACATGAGCTGAACCGCGATCCATTCGCAGCTAGCCTGGAACTGGAACTTGATGACGATGAAGGCATTATCGCGTTTGCGACCTATCATAGATAAGAATGTAAGCAGCCATCTTTTCCGGTTCAATATCCGAAAAGATGGCTGCTTTTCATTCTAGATAGAAAAACTTTTATGACGATGCATAATTTGGTCTAACACTTCTTTCTCCAGAGAAGCAAATTGAGGATCAGTGTGACGACGCGGTCGGGGGATACGATTATATAAATCCATTGCTATTCCCCCCGCCTCTAATAAAATAATACGGTCGGCCAACCGAACTGCTTCACTCACGTCATGGGTGACAAGCAAAGTTGTAAATTTTTGCTCTAACCACAATTTTTCAATCAGCTGCTGCATTTCCAAACGGGTTAAAGCATCCAAAGCGCTTAAAGGCTCATCTAAAAGTAAAAGCTTTGGGCTACGGATTAATGCCCTGGCCAAGGCAACACGCTGTCTTTGTCCACCAGATAGAACAGAAGGCCACTCTTGCTTTCTATCTGCCAAATCTACCTGGGCAAGTGACCACTCAGCCCGTTTTAGCCAATCACCTTTTAATCCGATGCCTACGTTGTCAATCACGCTTTTCCATGGAAGCAGCCGTGCATCTTGAAACATGACGGTTGTCTCGTGATGAATTCCTCTTACTTCCTCTCCATCGAGCGAAACGTTGCCGGATGTAGGATGCTCCAATCCTGCGACTAAACGAAGTAACGTACTTTTTCCGCTGCCGCTCCGCCCGACCACGGCAATAAACTCACCCGGCTGTACTTGTAAATCCAATCTTTTAAGTACTTGTTTACCGTCAAACGTTTTTTTGACGTGCTGCAATCGAATATATGCGCCCTTTTGATAAGTTGATATCGGTTCATCGGATAAAATAAGTGGACTTTCCAACATTCTCCCTCCATTACGCTTCTTTATAGGTATCATTCCAACGCAGCACTTTCTTTTCCAAACTTTTAGCAATTACATCCGCTAGCTTGCCTAATAGCGCATACACAATAATGCTGAGAATAATAATGTCAGCATGCATGAATTCACGGGCATTCATTGCAAGAAACCCAATTCCTTCATTCGTAGGTATAGTTTCCGCTACAATCAGTGTCAGCCACATAACCCCAAGCGCATAGCGTAATCCGACGAAGATAGACGGCAAGGCACCGGGAAGAATTACGTCGCGAAACAAAGGCCAGGTTCCAAGACCATACACTTTTCCCATTTCGATTAAATCCTTGTTTATGCTTCTGATACCATGAAATGTATTGATATAGACAGGAAATAACACACCCAACGCCACCAGAAAAATTTTTGCCCCTTCATCAACACCCATCCAAAGAATGACCAGCGGAACCAGGGCAAGATGCGGAATGTTACGTATCATTTGGATGGTTGTATCTAATAACCGATAAGACGTAGTAAATAACGCATTGCTAATTCCCAAAATAAAACCAATCGCGCCACCTACAAGAAAACCAATGGCGGCCCGCCATAAACTTATTTTCATATGGAACAACAATTTGCCGCTAACCAACAGCTCCCAGGTTGATTTTAATACATCCAACGGCGGAGGGAAAAGACGGCTCGATACCGTTTGTAGAGAAGCTGCGACCTGCCAGCCAATAAGAATACTAAGCGGAAGTAGCCAAGGAAGCAGATATACGGTAAAAGTATTTTGTTTCAATGTTATTCTTCCTTTCTGTTTTCTCATCATTTCTTGGCAAGATTAGGTGTCCATGGAGCGTCTTGTGGCATAAGATCGCCAACGTTAATGGCTCTGTCAATCAATCCAATCCGGTGATAGGTATCCGCCAACTGCTGCTGCGCCTTAATGGTTTCAGTGTCTATCTTTCTTACTCCATATGTACGACGGTTAACAGCTATTTCAATCGCTTTCCGATCAATTCCAAGCGTCTCTGAAAGAAGTTGTACAACGTCTGGCTTGTTCTTATTAGCCCACTGGTCTGACTTATCAGTCTCTTCTAAAATTATTTTAATCAAGTCAGGGTGTTCAGCAGCGAATGTCTTATTCGCCATATAGAAAGTGGGATTTGGCGTGTACCCTTTTCCATCTGTCAGCGTAATGGGTTGCAAATCGGCCTGAATAGTTGCAAAAAAAGGATCCCACGAACCTAGTGCGTCAACCTGCTTTGTTTCAAACATTGCACGCATCTGCGAAGCATCTTTAGGATATACCCATTTCACATCTTCCAACTTTAATCCGGCCCGCTCAATCGCCAGAACAGCTAAATAATGATGGTTTCCACCCTTGCCTACGCCAAGCGTCTTTCCCTTTAAGTCTTTCAACGTCCGGATTCCTGCATCTTTACGCGCCATAATGCCGATTCCTTCCGGGTTGGGCAAGTCGCTGCCCACATAAACAAAGGGCTGGTCGCCCGCCTGCGCAAATACACCAGAGCCATCGGCCGCGTGTCCATAATCAATGCTTCCTGTACTTAGTGCTTCCATGACAAGATTACCACCGGCAAACAATTTCCATTCTACCGAAATACCTTTCTCTTTCAGGCGCTCTTCCAGGTTCCCTTTTACTTTTAAAATGTTAAGCGTGTTTCCTTTCTAATAGCCAATCCGCACGACCTTTTTTTCTTCTGCTTCCGCAGATTCGGAACTGCCGACCGACTTCTCCCCGCAACCGGTAATGATGAATACAAATATCAACAATATAGCCATCCATGCTCCCCATCTTCTGTTCCGTTTTATGAATGTATCCATAAGATTTCCCTCCTTGATTTCTGCCGCAATAGTGAGTTTCAACTGATAACACACTGCGCTTTTCATAACCTCACTAATAGTTCCTTCCGTTCCTCTGATTGTCTTTTCTAAAAAAAAAAGACATCATTCTCCTTATGAAGAAACGATGTCTCTGGTTGACCAGTCGACAATATCAGTTAAATACAATTATACAACTTAAATTACTTGGTTTTATTGGTAAGAATAGTAACAATTTTCGTTTTCTCTGTCAATACTTACGCAGAGGCTATTACCTGTCACTGAATCTCTAGTGCCAGGCAATAGCCGACCTATTTTATTTATATTATTTCAGCTAAACGATTCTGCTGACACTTCAAAAAATACAACATATTCTTCCATTCCCGCATTCTCCCCCGGCTCCAGCTTTTTGTGTCCACATAATTGTGCTGTTCCCTTCCTAACTCATAAAGTCCAGTATGATGCCGTAATCGAACATCAAGGAAGCATGCCAGTACACTGAGCCATCGTTCATAGTCTGACATGGATAACATGCCGCTTTGGTATAATGCTCCTAATCTTCCCTTCGTCTCTACGGCATCAAGGTTGTGGGCAATTGCCATAATTCGCACCGAATTCACCAGTTGATAGTACCCCCCCTCTTTCACATCATACTTGCCGGCATGCTCTCCCCACCGCTCATAATGAAGATTGTAAAATACGCCAAGCGGAATATTATGTACAAGAGAATGTTGAACAAATCGGCGCTGCAAGTCCTTCTGCTCGTACAACTGGTCATACATCCAACTTTTTAATCGTTGACACAATGCCCACTCACCATACACGGCACGCATGTCTGCAAGTATAAGCAAGTACCTGATTTCATCCAACCCCCGCGCTTCTATCCATGTACGTATTACCTGTTGCCACTCCAATACACTATGACGCCAACGCTGATTGGATGACATGACATTGCCCGAACAAAGCGGATACCCGACCAATTTTAGCTCGTACGAAATACGCTGGCTAAATAATGTGAAATAATTGTGGAGAGCGGAGGTGTATTCCTCATTCGTCTGGTCGCTATCCGCCTCTCCATATACCATTCCATGGTCCTGGTCGTTACCAATGGTGCGCTCACTCCGTCCCCCACTACCAAGCTCAAACCAGCAATACGGCACCGGAGGCATGCCATAGCCAGCTTCGTTCATCCACTGCTCTGCGTGTTGTATGGCTTTTCGGCATAATTTGTCGTGCAGAAGGTTCAACGTATGGTATTTCTCAAAGATAGGAAGAGAAGATCCCGCTACTTTTACAACCTCTATTTCCAGCATACGCTTTATTTCCTCGCATGAGTTCATATCCATCATCCTTTTGTATCACACTTACTGACATCATAGTATAATGAGGCGCCAATAAACGCGAGATACGTCAGATAACGTACCATAAAAAATACGTTTTACTTGGTGATGTATCGTTTTTTCAAAATGTATAGTAGTAGCCAAGACTTTTGAGTATAATGAGGAGTAAAACGAATAGATGAGAAACAAGAGGTGTGTACATATTGCAACGTGTTATGTCTGTGCTGCAAAGCGTTGGCGACTATCCAAAGGTGCGTCGGGCGCTGTTTATTATACTGTTTATATGCTTTGGTGCCATCGTGTGGAATATCTCCACTGTCGAGAATTGGATTATCTTTAACTGGCTGTTTCTGGGGCTTCTTCTCCTCGATTTCAACCAAGATCAAAAAGACGTACCCTGGCTCTCTTTTCTTCCGAAAGGCGTCTTTTTGTTATTCATTTTATATTTTATTTACCGAAATGCGCCGCACATCTGGTATGTGCTCGCCTCCTATGAAAAGAACCATGTTAACCACTGGTTCAACTGGAATGAACTATTCCGCAGCATTCCGTTTAATGATGCCGCTCTCTTCCGCGTCTACCAGCCGGAATGGTTTACCATTTTCTTGCGTTGGGTGTATGGATACGGCTTCTCACTCGCACTCTGGGTAGCGGTTATTCGCAGCTTTCTAACAAGAGATGCGGCTAAAATGCTGCGTTACGTCCTGTCCAGTCATACATTTCAACTTCCGATTATCGTACCGTTTTATGCGACTATCTTGCTACAGGAAGTATGGTACGTACTCGGCCATCCTGACGGTATGGCGCGCAATTTTACACCTGAGCAAGCAGCAGTATGGTCATTGAACTGCTTTCCAAGTATGCATACATCCGTATCATTCGCAATTCTGCTACTTGCACTACGGGAGAAGGGAAAGATTTTCCGTCGCTCCATGGTTACATACTGCTCACTGGTTATTTTCTCTACAATGTACCTGGAAATTCACTGGATTATCGATGTTATCGCTGGTATGGTGCTGGGGTACGCAACCGTTAAACTTGTAGATAAGCTATATGAAAAACTGGAAAAGCGGATGGAAAAGAAACAACTTCAAGCGCAAGTCCGTACCTCTGAATAACATAAAGCCTGCAATCTTCATCAAAAGGTTGCAGGCTTTATGTTTGGCTGTAAGCTATAATAAATCAGATTGAGAAAACGATAGAGCAGCCTATTCTTCCCACTTTGCTATTTATATCGGCTCCAAAATCGCAACAGCAAGCGGAAGGGCCAGGGAATCCACCAACCGGCACGTTCAGATTGCCTCAAAAAGTTGACAAAGGCCGCGCCTACTCTCCGTTGCTCCTTCAATTTTTCTTCATCACCCCGAACGGTAAATCGGTATCCGTCTTTCAGACCTTCTACCTTGAACTCGAAACGACCACGTCTTTCCGTCGCCTGTTTATATACCTTTTCCTCTCCGTTTTCTTGATTCATCTTCCTTCACCTCTGTTCCATACTTTGTCCGTCTGTTCTTTCAGCAGTTTGCTCGCTTTGCGGTACGATAGAAGCCATTGCTGCAGCGCAAGTGCAGTCACGCCCAAGCTGATATACGTCTCTAGTGAATGATCCGTCATCCACAGCGCCAGCGCACCACCCCATCCCGCCAATGTAAAAGCAAGCGTCGCACGCTGTCTGCTGCGGTAATGCACAAGCCATTGATCCATTTCAGCCATACGTCGTTCCCTGTATTCCCTTTCAACAGACATATCGATAAAACGGTTTATATGACGGGGCAAAGCCACCATTTCCCGGGCAACGTCCCGTAGCAATTGAACGGCTAACCGACGATTATCCCGCTTGTTCTCTTGCTGGTTCAGCCATTCTGCGACAACCGGGCGTCCCACTTCAAGAAAATCCACATCCGGTTTAATGGTCGTCACCACGCCGACAACTGTACTGACTGCACGCCCGAGAAAAGCGTATTCTGCTGGAAGCTGAATCGGCTGCGCCTGCACAAAGTCTTGGATTTGCAATTGTATTTCTTCAAGCATTTCATCGTCAAGCGCATCAAAAGCCCGATTCAAATACATCTCCAATCCAACCTGCAACGCCATCTTAATCTGCTCTCGATCGGCCTGCGGCGTCAAAAAACGGAGGGCATCCAATGCTTGCACCATTAAATCATAATCTTTCAGCACGACCGCCTGAATGAGCGTCTGAATATGGCGACGTGCTTCCTGTTTAATTTCTCCCACCATTCCGAAATCCAACAGCACAATAGCTCCGTTAGAACGGATAAAAATATTTCCTGGATGCAAATCTGCATGGAAAAATCCATGGAGAAGTACCTGCTGCAAAAACAGGTTGGTTAGCCGCTGCACTAAGGCATCCCGATCGATATGATGAGCCTCCAAGAAAGCGTGGTCGGTTACTTTGGCGCCTTCTATCCATTCCATTACCAAAATCCGTCGTGTCATCCACTCTTCATAATACTGTGGCACTTCTACTGCCGGGTTTCCTTCGTACATCTGGGCAAACCGTTTAGCATGCCCGTATTCCTTCCGAAAATCCAGTTCACGTGAAATCGTACGTTCCAGTTCACGATACAGGGCATCTAAATCCATCGTTTTGCCGAAGCGGGTAAAACGCTTGGCAAGCCGTATGACAACACGTGTAGCCGCAAAATCGGCATCAATAATTTTTTCAATGCCCGCACGTTGTACTTTCAGTGCAATTTTTTCGCCGTTTTGCAAATATCCTTGATACACCTCACCAATAGAAGCGGAGGCGACAGGTTCTTTTGATAGCGAAACAAAAATGTTCTCAACAGGCTGGTTCAATTCTTGTTCAATGATGGCCTTACTCTTCTCCCAGGGGACGGACGGAACGCGATCTGTCAAGTCCGACAGTTCAGACGTAAACGCGCGCGGCATAATATCCGCCCGTGTACTGAGAAACTGGCCCATCTTAATTAAAAGACCTCCCAGTTTCAGCGCCGTACGCTTATACTGGCGTGCCTGCTTTTCTACAAGAGCTTCCCACTGTTCCTGAACATCCGCTCTGCTGGCGCCTCGGTGTGTACGGTGAAACCACCAGACCTGAAGAAAAAAGCGTACCGTCATGGAAACAATAGCAAAGATGCGATAATAACGGTTATGAATCATACTCCATCTCCTGTTTTTATCATATGCTTACATTATATATACCAACATGTATACTTTTCCACGCCTCACGACTCATTATATCAACGAAATGGCAACAAAAAAGAACTGTATAGATTTTTCTACACAGTTCTTCATACAGATTACAGGATGAATTTACTTTTCAATAATATCCTTTTCCATTGGAAGAAGTTTTTCAGCAATAGCCTGAATATCTTCATCTGTTACATTAAATTCTTTCAACGCTGCAACGAGATGATTTACAATGGTCATGAAGTCTTCATGCTTAATATTCATGCCTTCGTGCGCTTTTGTCATGCTTTTGCCCGTATATTGGTTCGGACCCCCGGTTGCAAAAGAGATAAACAAGGCTTGATGGCGACGCTGTTTTTCCATGTCTGTATTTTTGAAGAAATGATTTACCGTATCGTCTGCCAGAATTCGATCATAGAACACATCCACTACCTTAGCGATGCCTTCTTGTCCACCCAATCGTTCATATAAGCTTTGCTGTGTTGTGTTCATATATATTCTCTCCTTTTGTCGGTTCAGTTTTCACATGCTTAGTATATACGGAACTACAAATTAGAGATATGACATTTATCACTGACAATAACTTTTTTATATGGTATACCTCAATAACTATCACTTTTAACGAAATGAAAAAATAAAAACAGGGTGAGAAACCGTTATCCCTCTCCCTGCTCTATATTCTTTACCGTCTTTTTATTTTTGAAGCAACGCTTGTAGCTTCTCCGTATACGGCGCACGTATAATTCCTTTTTCCGTAATGATCGCCGTTACGTATTCATGCGGTGTTACGTCGAATGCTGGATTGTATACTTTAATATCGGCCGGAGCCACTTGACGGCCCAGCCCGTGAATAATCTCATCCGCTTCCCGTTCTTCGATCGGAATTTCCTTGCCTGTCGGCGTCTTTACATCAATGGACGACAATGGAGCTGCGACATAAAACGGAATATTGTGGGCACGTGCCAGTACAGCTAGCCCGTATGTACCGATTTTATTGGCGACGTCGCCATTAGCCGCAACGCGGTCCGTACCTACGATTACTGCCTGTACCCAACCGTTTGACATGACTTTTGCAGCCATGTTATCACAAATAAGCGTTACATCGATGCCTGCCTGCTGCAATTCATATGCGGTTAGGCGAGCCCCCTGCAACACCGGACGCGTCTCATCCGCGAACACTTTAATATTCCAGCCTTTCTCATGCGCCAAATACATCGGGGCTGTTGCCGTGCCGTATTTGGCGGTAGCAAGCCCTCCTGCATTGCAATGAGTCAGCACACCCATTCCATCCGAGAATAAAGTCAGCGCGTGCTCTCCAATTGCGCGGCACACCGCTTCGTCCTCCGCCTGAATATCTTGCGCTTCGCCTAACAATGACCGCTTTATCTCTGACACCGATTCACCTTGCGTAGCGGCAGTCTCTGCTCTGTGCACCATCCGATCCAAGGCCCAGAACAAGTTTACCGCTGTCGGGCGTGAAGTCGCTAGATAATCGGCCTGCTTTTTCACTTCCGCTAACAATTCATCTACTGTAGCAGCTTCAAAATTACGTATTGCTACATACACGCCGTATGCAGCGGTTATACCGATAGCAGGCGCTCCCCGGACCTTCAATCGTTCGATCGCATCCCATACTTGCTGTACATCCTGCAGGATTAAGAACTCAGTCTCCTCCGGCAATTTGGTCTGATCAAGAAGAATAAGCTCATTATTATCCCACCGTACGGACTGAAGTGGTTCATACGTTTTTGTCATTTTTTCTCCCCCTTATCACGGCGTTGTTGAATAATCTTCTTACCTGGATGCGCTCCTTGAAGTCCGTAAAATGAACGGGCTTCCACCAGTTTATTGACCTGTTCATCCGGCAGTTCGCGCACCCGTCCAAGCATACGTGCCGTAAATAAAATCTTGGCACACATCTCTACCGATTCCATCTTAAATAACGCTTCTGTCAAGGTCCGCCCCATCGCTACAGCACCGTGATTAGCCAGTAGAATAGCATCATGCTCTTCATAAAAAGGGCGCAATGTCTCTGGCAATTCAGCCGTTCCAGGAGTACCATATGGCGCAAGCGGAATCGTTCCCATCGAAACGATTAATTCCGGCATGGCAAGTTGATCAAGAGGAATACCTGCTACCGCAAATCCGGTCGCGGTCGGCGGATGAGCATGTACAATCGCTCTGACATCCGGCCGATGCTTATAAATATCAAAATGCATAGCCCCTTCTGTGGATGGACGTCCGACCCCGTCGACAACTTCTCCTGAAGCGAGATGTATGAGCAACATGGAATCGGCTTTCATAAATCCTTTGCTGACTCCACTTGGGGTAATCATCACATGCTCTTCATCCACACGCGCACTAATGTTACCGTCATTTGCAGCCACAAAGCCACTCTGGTATATACGCCTTCCTATTTCCACAATCTCGTGGGCCAGGGTAATTTTGTTCATAGATCGCTCCCCCTTCAAACGGACACGCACAAATTTGTAAAACAGGGAATAAATTCGATTATATTTGGGTAAACTAATTAAAGAAGTAAGTGAAAAATTCACTTACCTGAAAAAACACACTATCGATATATTTCCTATAGTTTACTCATTGAGTATACGTCGATATAACTTAAACTGCAAGAAAGGAGCAAGAACAATGGAGCAATCTGAATGGAATGAATGGGAGTTTCCAAGCGTGTATGAGATTACCCGATTAATTGCCGAGGCCAAAGAATCAGCTTAAGTCTTCGCAAACGTATAAAGAACCCGGCAGATATCCGGGTTCTTTATATTATTCTTCCTGCTTTCTTTCATTTGCTTCAAAACAAGTGAAACATAAAAGATTGCCCCCTTCTAGCACAATACCGCCAATAAATCCGTCATGACAATATATTTGAACTCCACATTCCGTGCATGTTCCCACATACTCGCGCATCATAATCCCGCTCCTTGTTATAACGCAAATTTCTCACCTTGACGAACGATAGATTCAGCCAATCCGTGCAATTCATCCGCACTGTTTGCTATATCCTGCAAGACCATAGCCTGCTGTTCGCTTGCACTTGCTAACTGGGCCGTTGATTCCGCCATTTCCCCAGAAGACAAGCTAATGTCTTCTATATAGTGTAGCAGTTGTGATTTTTGTGTGTTCATCTTTTTCACCAGCTCGCCGGTCTTTTCTGTAAACGCTTCAATTAATAGCATCCCTGCTTGCGTAGCATCAAACACCTGTCGGGTATTAAGCTGTTCTTTCTTCTGCTGTTCGAATTGACTCTCGGCCGCCTGTACTGAATCGACTGCATCCGTTACTTGCTTCTTCATCTCCTCGATGAAGTGTTGAATCTCAAGTGCAGAATGCTGAGATTGTTCTGCTAGCTTACGCACTTCTTCGGCCACAACACTAAATCCCTTTCCCGCTTCGCCTGCACGTGCTGCCTCAATGGATGCATTTAATGCCAGCAGATTGGTCTGCTCGGCAATCCCGCTAATAACACCGGTAATTTTCTCGATATTATGTGACTTACCAGCCAGTTCTTCTACTGCGTCTTCAATTCTTTGGAACAAGGCATAGCTTCTATCTGTCGCCGCAGCCAGATTGCCAAGCGCCTGTACCCCTCGCTTCGTAACCTCTCCTTGCTCCTTAACTTTCTCATCCGCCTGTTCTGTCTGAACCGTAATTTCATCCATATCCTGCTGCCATTCTTGCATCAATGTAGCAAATTGACGGCTAATGTCTTTTTGATCAGCGGCATGGTGCGCAATGGAATCGATGCTGCCAGCCGTTTCCTGACTTTGTGATGAAAAGTGCTGAAAAACGGTTGTTAAATTAGTTGAAGACTGATTTACTACCTGTGCATCTCGATTTAATGATTCGATAATGCTTCGCAGTGATTGACGTACATCATCAAACGCTGCAGCCAGACGTCCAAGTTCGTCGCCGGAATACTTCCGACTTTCACCCCGTAAATCCCCTTGTTTTAACCGTTCAGCAAGCTGCAATAGCAACTGGATCGAGTTCTGGAGCCCCCGATTAATATAAAGCATAAAAAGAACGGTAAAAAGTACAATAAGACCTGTTACCGTAGGCGGTAGCCATTTCATTACCATGATAGCCGCCTTCTCCTTACTTTCTGCCGCTTCGTAGCTGTTCTGCGCAGCTTTTTGAATCGAACTCGCAAGCGGGCTCATCTTATTAGCTGCATTATGATACATCTCAATCATAACCTTTTCGTTTTCCACTGCATAAACGAGCTTCTCATACGCTTGATTGTATTGCTCTATCTGTAAAGCAAGCTCAGGTGCTGCTTGCTTCATCTCTGCCAGCGCAGCCTTCATTTGCGCTGTATTCTTCTCTTCCTGTAGATACAAATAATCGTTCTCTAGTTTCTTTACGGTTAGCAGAGGACGTATCGCCGATTGGTTTTTTGTCTGAACGATTTTTTCTTCAATTTGTGCAAGCAGTGTTTGATAGACGGGTTTATTTTTTCTCTCTCCGACTTTCCCTAGACTTTCTTCAATTTGGTAGACGCCGCTAAAAAAACTTTTGTACGTTTCCGTTAATGTAAGAGCCTCTTTCAATATTTTTTGTTCTTCCAGGCCTTTCGCCTCTTTCTGTATGTGTGCAAGTGTTTGGCGTGCTTTGTCTACCTGCTCCATTACTTTATCTGCTTTTTTACTGTCAGGAGCTAACAGTGTCTCTGAGGCACTGCGTTGCGCTTCCGCCATCTCCAGCACGATTGTTTGCGTCATTCTGATTTTCTGACTGGCATGGTCCTTTTCCGCTGAAGCGGATAACAACTGACTTTTCGACCACTCATTGAGTAGGAGAAGCAACGTGAACCCACATACCACTACAAACAAAACGGAGAACAGCTTTCGTTTCACAGACCAATTGTTCATTCTGTACATTCCTTTCTCCTAACAAACATCTCCTTAAGGCCTATATCAACCAGTTCGACGAATAAGAATATTTTCCTGCTCTCTTCGTTTTCGTTTTCATTTTTGTCAAATTGGGGTACTTCATACATAACAATAACCGATAGGGGGAACTACTAATGAGCAACAATACGAACAACATATCTGCTAATAGCTATAACTGGTATGAGGATGCTTCCGTCGGACGTGCTGAACGGACTAATATGGTAGAAGACGCACGTAGTACGGATTGGGCACAAGCGGAAAAACGAGCAGCAAAAAAATCAATGAATAAGCTTATCTGGGGAACCGTAGCCGGTGGAGTACTTGGTGCAACCGCGGTTATTCTTGCGGACAAGGCGACACGCGAAGACGTCTTCCGAAGTACAGCAAAAGCTAAGGACAAGACGATGGAACTCATGTCTTCCACTCTTTCCAATCCGAACGAATTGATGGATCGTATCGAAGACGCATCCAACCGTGTAGCGGAAATGGCGGAGGACGCAAAAGAAAACATGCGTAACGCAACATCAGAAACTTCAAGGGAAAGCGAAATGCCATCTACTACGACAATTAATTATATGAACGATAACATTACTTCTGATCGTTATAGAAATTAACAGGATAACATATCAAAAATGGAGTAGCTACGCGCTACTCCATTTTCATTACCATTGCCTCTCCCTCAACAACTATCTTTTGCTGCTGGTTTACGAGATTAGTACGCAATTTAATAAGCTTCTTATCATCTCTTTTTTCTATCACTTCGGCAACCGCAGTAATCGTATCACCGATTTTGACCGGAGCCTTAAATTTTAGATTTTGTGACAGATAGATTGTATTGGTACCAGGCAATTGAGTACCTAATACAGCGGAGATAAAGCTGGCAGTCAACATGCCGTGAGCGATTCTTTCTTTGAAAAACGTCTTCTTCGCAAACTCATCATCCAGATGAATCGGATTAACGTCACCGGTAAGCTGAGCGAATGCTACAATATCTTCATCGGTAATGGTTTTTACTACTTCAGCGGTATCTCCGATATGAATATCAGCATATGAGCGTTCAACTACGTGCTTGGATTTTTCATATATATCCATTTTTATATTCCTCTTTCTTTTTAACTTGATTTTTGACATTTTTCGACAAAACAAGCAAGGAAAAGCCCCCTGACTATCAGGGGGAGGTGTTTACTTGAATAAGCTTATGGTGTTATTCTTATTCGCTTCAAAAGAATCAACTACGCCTTTTTGTGTTGCTTTTACCTGCTGTAAAAAATCATCCATCAGCGACTGTACTTCTTCACGGGTTCTTTGCTGCTGGGCAATCACGTTTTTAAGAGATGCTTCGAGCTGCTCTTGCGACTTATTCACAACATTCAAGTTAGCTTTGCCCGGCGTCCATGTTAGTTGTTGAATACGGCCTGCAATCTCATCAAGGCGTTGTGTCCATTCTTCAAAAGTCTTGCTTATTTGCTCACCGCCGATATTTTTCACGTTGTTTTGATAATTGACCTTAATGTCTTCGAGGAACTTTTTCATCTCCTCTTCCATTTTATCCATATTTTCTGTTGT
Organism: Aneurinibacillus migulanus; assembly: GCF_001274715.1. Taxonomy (GTDB): domain Bacteria; phylum Bacillota; class Bacilli; order Aneurinibacillales; family Aneurinibacillaceae; genus Aneurinibacillus; species Aneurinibacillus migulanus. The sequence continues at coordinate 4,869,490 of NZ_LGUG01000004.1, forward strand.
TTTCGTCCAGATTTCTTTCTGGCGTTCAAGGGTTTGTAACGTTAAATTCTCCATTTCGCGCTGATAAGCGCACATCATCTTAACACCGTTCATCCAACCGTCCCATACAGCATCGATTACACTTGAAGCCGTATTCTCCTGGCTTTGCGCCTGTACAATCACCGGCTCTTTTTCGTTTTTCTTGTTAATCGCCATCTGCTCAATTCCTCCTTAAAAACATGAGTAAAAGAAAAATATTTATGGTAAGTGCAGCATGCTGCAGTACCGCTATGAAAGGCTACTTTTCTTCTTTCTTTTTCTTGTCTGTCCGAGACATATCCATCGGCGAAGGCATAAAAAATCCCGTGTACATCGTAAAGAACCGATCTAACATTGATTGGTATTGCTCAAGCGAAGAAGCCCATGACTTTAAGTACTGTTCCCCGGCATCCGTAAGCGAATAAATCCGTTTAGCAGGTCCGCCGGTCGAAGTGTCCCACTCTGATTTCACCATATTATCTTTTTCTAGCTGTCGAAGCGTTCGATACACATTTCCCTGATCAATAGAGGGAAATCCAAATTTAATGAGTTGCTGAATTAGCTCATATCCATGGACATTCCAACCTCGCAAACTCAAAAGCAAAAAAGGAACCATTAAATTTTTTGGCGCTCCGCCTATCGTTTTTTCATCTTTTGATTGAGCGCCTGAGCGAGAATTTTCTTCACTCGCAGACATGTGCATCACCTACAAATCTGTAAATATCTCTTATGTGTAATTTACACCTATGGAGTTTTTTTGTCAAACCTTTCCTCTCAAAATTTTCCCAAAAAATTTTTTTGAAAAAATCTTCTCAACCTTATTCCTCGCTATCGTTTTGTCAATGGTTGGTAAGTAATAAAATAATCACCTTCACCTAATCTTCATAAAAACTTAAAAAAAATGACGTAATTTATCGAATCTTTTTATTTGAGTTCCATTGTTTTGTTGACTATACTTTTACATGAAATACCTGTTTCATACATAATTTTCTCCCAAGCCCATATATTGGTGAGGTGGAAAAAACAAAAAGGAGATGAACCAGTGAGCAAGCAAAACCCGTTCGACCCTTTTTCAATGTGGAAAGATGTATACGACAAAACCGAATCCCACTGGAGCAAAATGTTTAACGAATCGATGAGTAAAGAGGATTTTTCAGAGTGGATGGGACAGTTTCTAAACGTATATTTGCAGTATCAGAACATGATACAGCAATCGACGGAGAAGTACCTGGCCCAGGCAAACATGCCTTCTCGTACTGATCTTTCCAACCTGGCTTCCTTACTCGTTAACCTTGAAGCTAAGGTCGATAACTTGGAAGAAATGATTGAAGAAGATCTTTCCCACCAGATTAACAGTCTGAATGTCAGCCGCGAAGTCAATCGACTGAAAACCGACATGAAAAGCCTTGATAAAAAGCTCGATCAAATCTTGGAAGCACTAAAAAAGCAAGCGGAAGCAAAAGAAGCATCCGTCAAAGAGGTAGCTGCAGCGAAAGAGAACGAGCAAAGAAAAGAAACAGAGAAAAAAGACGCATAAGCCTAGTTATCCATTCTATTTACAAGAGATTTCCAAGCATGATTTCGATTCATCGTTTATTTGTTAAAAATTGATGTCAGCTAAGGGGTGTTATTGTTTATGGTGAATGTAAACGGTAGAGTAGCGATTGTAACAGGCGGGTCCCGTGGAATCGGCGCGGCAATTGCCAAAGAGTTGGCAGCAAATGGTATAAAAGTGGCTATCAACTACAACAGCAATAGCGAAGCTGCAGAAGCGGTCGTTCAAGAAATTGAACAAGCAGGTGGCGAAGCATTTGCAGCACAGGCGAACGTATCCGATTCGGCGCAAGCACGCGTACTGGTGGAAGAAACCATTAATAAATACGGCAAGCTGGACATATTGGTGAACAACGCCGGCATTACCCGTGATCGCACTTTCCGCAAAATCACCGAGGAAGATTGGAAAAGTGTTATTGATGTCAACTTAAACAGTGTGTATAACATGTCAACAGCAGCGCTTTCCCATATTCAAGAGTCCGACGCGGGACGTATTATTAACATCTCCTCCATCATCGGTCAAGCGGGCGGCTTCGGACAAACGAATTACGCCGCAGCCAAAGCTGGTATGATCGGCTTTACCAAATCTCTCGCACTTGAACTTGCAAAGACAGGCACAACCGTGAATGCAATCTGCCCTGGATTTATCGATACGGAAATGGTACAGGCGATTCCAGATGAGATTCGCGCTCAAATCGTAGCAAAAGTTCCGGCCCGTCGCTTCGGACTTCCGGAAGAAATCGCGTGCGGTGTTCTCTACCTGTGCCAGGACGGCGAATATATTACAGGACAGCAGTTAAATATAAACGGTGGACTTTATATGTGAATACATATGAATAACGTATTTGCGAAATATTTCATTTTATCTGGATCATTCTGCTATAGTTATTATAGAGAGAACATTTATTTAGGTTGGAGGGAAAATCGATTATGTCAGCTCCAGTGACAAAAAGTTGGGAAGACTTTCTTGACTCCATGCCTCAAGAAATGCAGCGCACATACCGTCGCTTCAAAAAAGCTTCAGAAGTATTAACTACGGAAGCAGAACCGGAAGTCGGTATGACACCAAAAGAAGTAATTTGGACGAAAAACAAGAGCAAACTGTACCGTTATCAACCAGCACTGCCGAAGAAACATCGCATTCCGTTACTGATGGTATATGCACTCATTAATAAACCTTATATTTTGGATCTTTCTCCCGGCAATAGCCTCATCGAATACCTGGTTAATCGCGGATTCGATGTGTATCTGCTCGATTGGGGCACGCCTGCACTCGAAGACCGTAGTATGAAACTCGACGATTATATTATGGATTACATTCCACGTGCCGTACGCAAAGTGCTCAAAACCTCGGGAGCTGAAGAAATTTCTCTGCTTGGCTACTGCATGGGTGGTACGATGACCTCTATTTTTGCCGCTCTGCACCCGCAGTTGCCGATTCGTAACATTATCTTTATGACGAGCCCGTTCGATTTCGCCGATGCCGGTCTGTTTACAAACTGGCTCGATGAGAAATATTTCAATTTGGATAAAATGGTAGATACAATGGGGGTCGTCCCACCGGAAATGATCGATTTCGGAAATAAAATGCTGAAACCGATTGTCAACTTTTACGGTCCATATGTCAACCTCGTAGATCGGGCAGAGAACGAGAGCTTCGTAAATGGCTGGAAGCTAATGCAGAAGTGGGTCAATGACGGTATTCCATTCCCAGGTGAAGCATTCCGCCAATGGATCCGTGAATTCTATCAACATAATAAGCTGCTCAAGGGTGAGTTGTATATTCGTGGACGCCAGGTTGACTTGAGTAATATTAAAGCCAATGTATTGAACATCGCCGCCGAGCGTGACCATATTGCAATTCCACACCAGGTGGAAGCCATTATGCCGGTCATCTCCAGCAAAGATAAAACTTATATGGAGATGCCAACCGGACATGTATCGGTATGCTTTGGCCGTCAGGCGATTAATAAAACATATCCGACCGTAGGCGACTGGCTAGAGCAGCGTTCAAAATAATCCTATAGGTATAACAAAGATAGAGCAGTGTATCGCTCTATCTTTGTTTATCTAACCTCGATTTTTCCTACACATCTTCTTCTTTCAATTAGAAGAAATCTTGATGCTCCGGTTCTTCAGCCACAGGATCAATCCAGATGCTCTCCACTGCAGCAACGGCCTCTTCCACGAGACGCTCCACATCTAGTACCCGTTCGAATTCTTCCGCTATTTCAGGCTTCGGACGCGTGACCGGTGATTTTGGCACAAATACTGTACAGCAATCCTCGTACGGCAAAATTGATGTTTCATACGTCTCGATTTGTCTGGAAATCGTCATAATTTCTTCTTTATCCATGGCTACCACTGGCCGTAGAACAGGCGTGTTAATTACATGATTAATTGTGTACATACTTTCCATTGTCTGTGAAGCGACCTGTCCTAGGCTTTCTCCGGTAGCGATTGCCAATGCACCATGCTTCTGCGCCAAACGTTCCGTAATCCGCATCATAAAACGACGCATAATCGTAATCGTATAATGTTCCGGACAATGCTGCCGTATCTGGGTCTGAATTTCCGTAAAAGGTACAACATGCAATTTCATCCCACCACTATACTGTGTCAGAATACGTGCCAAGTCGATAACTTTCTGCTTGGCGCGCTCCGATGTAAACGGATAACTATGAAAATGCACGCCTTCAATACGCACACCGCGCTTCATTGTCATCCATCCAGCCACGGGACTATCAATACCACCTGAGAGCATGAGCATCGCTTTACCGCTGCTTCCGGTCGGCAGTCCACCCATACCACGAATGGTGCGACACGAAATAAAAACACCTTCAACACGAATTTCTACCCTTACTTCCACATCCGGTTTATGCACATCGACTTTTAGCTCGTCTGTATTGCGCAGTATATAGCCTCCTATGAGATGGTTCATCTCCTGTGAGCGATGCGGAAATTGCTTATTCGGTCGCTTTACAACTGCCTTAAATGTACGCGGCGCCGGGTCTACGTCCAATACAGCTTCAAGTGCTGCATGCTGGATTGCCTCCAAATCAAATGTCTGTAGGAAACGCGTTGGGCTAAACGAGTGAATACCGAATACTTTTTTCAGCTTTGCTTCTACTTGCTCATACGGCTCGCCGTTTAGTACAAGATACATTCTTCCATATACACGCTCTACCTGCACCTTCGGATGTGCTTTTAAACTTTTTTTGATATTACGAACAAGCTGCGTCTCGAATTCTCCTCGATTGCGCTTTTTAAGCGCCAGCTCACCATAACGAATTAAAATATGTTCATACTGCATAATGTTTACACCCTCATTATTTTCACTAGATTTGGCACAATTTCTTCGATCGCACGTACGAAAACATCGACCTCTTCTTCCGTATTATCAACGGAAAAACTGACACGCAATGCACTTTTGGCTCGTTCTTCCTCCACACCCGCAGCCAGCAGCACACGGGATGGCTTATCTGCCTTAGACGAACAGGCAGAACGGGTCGAGACATATATGTCTTTCTTCTCAAGCGCATGCACTACTACTTCCGCTTTCACGCCAGGAAACGAGAAATTAACGATATGTGGCGCCGCGCACTCGTCATCTTTTCCAGGACCGTTCAGCTTGCAATACGCAAGCGGTGATAAAGCGTCGATTAAGCGATTACGCAACCTTTTCATATGTGTACGGCTCGCCTCCAAGCCGTCCCGCTGCATGCGCATCGCCTTAGCCATACCAACAAAACCGGGTACGTTCTCCGTTCCAGAACGGTATCCCGCCTCCTGTCCTCCACCTATAATAAGTGGAGACAACGTTACACCACGACGGACGTATAAAAGTCCACAGCCACGCAGTCCATGAAACTTATGTGCAGACAGAGAGAGTAAATCTACTCCCCACTTGCCTGGCAAGAGCGGTAGTTTACCGAATCCCTGTACAGCATCCACATGGAAATATACTTTCGGATAATCAGCAAGCAAGCGACCAATTTCTTCAATCGGCTGTATCGTTCCCAGTTCACTGTTAACATACATGATTGAAACAAGAATTGTATCATCGCGCAGAGCGCGTTGAACATCCTCAACACATACCCTACCTTTTCCGTCAGTCGGCAGATATGTAACCGAATATCCTTGTTCCTCCAATTGCTTGCATGTTTCATAGACGGACGCATGTTCTACGCTGCTCGTGATAATATGCTTTCCACGCGAGAGATGTTGTTGTGCCACACCTTTTAGAGCGGCATTATTACTCTCAGTGCCACCAGACGTAAATATGATTTCACTCGGTCGCACACTCAGGCAATCGGCTGCGACTTTATGCGCCTGTTCAAGCAACTGAGCTGCTCTTCCTCCCAGATGGTGAAGCGAAGAAGGATTGCCGAAATACTGTTCCGCTACGTCACCGAACGTTTTCAGCACATCAGGGTGCGGACGCGTCGTTGCGCTATTGTCAAAGTAAATCATGTTTTTCCCTTCTTTACTCTACAAATTCTTTATCATAGTATTACCCGTACAACTAGAAAAAAGTTCAAGTTTTATCATAGCATATTTGTTTTCGTTTCGAAAATATTAATCTTTCTTGAACAAAATGCAACATTCTAAAATTTCTTTTTATTTGAAAACGATTACATTTGAAAACCCTATTTACAAATAAAATAGGGCCTGTTATTATAGTTTTCAATAAATTAAAAATAAGTCGACAAATAAGCGAACTGTAAAGAACAGGGCGCAAATAAAGTCGAACGATAATTTTTCAGAATATTATAACAAAGGGAGAGATTATCATGACTGTGATGGTAAAGGTAGAAAAACTTCAAAAAATGGAGGCTGAAATCGAGCGACTGCAGCGTGAACTGCGCGCCCTGCAAGCAAAACCGACACAGGGCTTCGAACATCTTGACACGGATATCTTCTTGACTGAAGTATATAACGGATAAGTATACAAGTCAGTCCCCCCACTTAGAGATTACTCGCTCTTAAAGTGGGGACCTGTGAGACAAGCCCGGTTGATTAGCCCCCGAGCTGACTTATCCTTTAAAAGGGATAGGCGGCTTGTAAGAGGGAACTAGTCCTCCCACCTCTGAAGCACATTCATCTCACATCTGCAGAGGTGGGGATCTTCCGCGTTAGTAACAATAAAAGGCCGACACTTCTGCGAAAGCAAGAGTGCCGGCCTTTTGTTTTCTTTCTATCCTGCAAGCGGAATATGTGGCATTTGAACGGACGTATAGACCATGAGAAGTCCTAGTGCAATCGCAAGTCCAAAATATGCCAGGCCATATACCCAGCGAGTACGCGGCGACACTTCATAGTATTTGTCGTCGCGAATCATTCCCCGCTCTTCTTCATATGGCTCTACTTTCATTTCTACGGACATTTTCACTTGATCTCCCACAACTTCCGTCATAACAAGTTGTACATCATGCACCAGTCCGCTAGTATAGTTAAATGTTTTTGTCTCTTCTATTCCAGGATAGCCAATCGTTAGCACATCCTGCTTCTTCTCCACATCACCTACATGCATAAACGGCAAAGCACGACGATGCTCCGTAGCCGGAATAAATAATGCTTTCTCTTCAAACGTTTGTACCGGTACCCATAGCAAAGCATGCTCCATCTGCAAGCGGGATCCATCCTTGTTCTTCTTTTTCCGAACATACTTACTATATAGTTCCCAAGCGAACATGCCCCAGAAAATCAGGAAAATAATCGCTTTGAGATATAGAATAACTACTAAGCCGCCAATCAGGCCAACCAACCAGAGCCAACGTGAGATGGCAGTAACGATACGACCTCCGTCCAGCGGATGAATCGGTAATAGATTAATCAAATTAAGAAAAAAACCAATCATGGCAATAGCATACAGTACCGGATAGCCGGTCATAATTCCAAGCAACAGCACTGCAACCGCACCTAATGTACCCAACAGCGGGCCTCCTAATGCCACATATGCTTCTGTCTCCGCGTCTTTCGGCTGCTTTTTCATCATAATCAGCGCGCCAAGAAACGGAAGGAAGGCTGGAGCAGAAACGGGAAGGTTTTTACGCTTCGCGGCCCACACGTGCCCCATTTCGTGAATGAACAGCATCATGACAAGGCCAAGCGCGAATGTCCACGGATATATCAACATATATGCTCCCACCGATAGAGCCATTGTCCAAATGGTCGCACCGAATTTTCCCATCTTCAATAAGGGAAGCAGGAATTTCAGCTTACCGCCGAAGAGAGCGAGAAAACCTAGCAATCCTCCGACCGCGCCCCAGCCGCTTTTTTTCTTCTTTATTTCAGCCAACGGTTGTTGCCTCCTTATTTATCCTGGTCCTACAGGCAGTAAGACCCCGATACGTGTAACTAACCATCAGTGAAAGATGAAGCCCCCCTCACGCTGATGGAAGTTTTACTTTATTATGTCTTTACTTATGTTTTACGATAGAAGCGAGAGGAAGTTTCACTATTCTTATTGTATGGTTTGCCACAGCAAGACAGTTGCTGTCCTTTTTCGTCTGGCCGGGCAATCGCTCGGGAAGGGAGACGAAAGGCCTTGTTTGTGTCCCGTTGCGGTGGTCTTTTCCTCTCAAAATGACTTTTCATATCTTTATTATATATTTGCCCCGGTTTCATTCCATCCTAGCCCCCTTTATTGTATACTATATTGTAATATATTTACATTATAACATACAACAGAGAAGGAGTATGTTTATGGAAAAAATACATATTAAAGTGGGAAGAAATCTACAGCGTATCCGAAAAAGCCGGGGACTAAGCCTAGACAAGGTCGCCGAGCTAACTGGCGTCAGTAAAGCCATGCTCGGACAAATTGAACGCGGTGAATCTAATCCTACCGTGACAACGCTGTGGAAGATCGCAACTGGTCTTCATCTATCCTTCTCTTCCCTTATTGAAGACGACTCGCCTAGCGTGTCCGTTATTTCACTTACTGACGTCACCCCCGTTATGGAAGATAACGAAAAATATCAGGTGTATCCTTTATTTCCGTTCAATCAGGAAACAAGGTTTGAGATGTATACAGTAATTATGCAGCCAGGATGCGTTCATCACTCCGAAGCGCATGGAACAGACGCACAGGAATACATTATTGTCGCCGAAGGAACGCTCACGCTTACGATTGGTAGCACAGAGTATATTGTTCGCGAGAAAGATGCCATTCGTTTCACGACTGGTATGGCCCACACATACACTAATGCAACTGAAGGAGCTCTTCGATTACAGATGGTCATCTACTACCCTGCATAAAACACAAGATAAGAAAAGGAAGGAAAGGATATATCACTTTACAACAGTAAATCAATATATCCTTTCCTAACCATAGAAAAAAGCCGGATACTGCTCCGGCTTTCGCGGCAAAAATGAGGGATACAGCAAGGCCGCTCAATTAATAGAAAGGACGCAGCAGCAAGGTGAGAAGCACCGCAACCGTGGACAGCCCCATCGCCCATCGCCCGGCCTTCGAACCTCGTGCGGCTGCAATGTATCCGGCAATAAAACTGGAGATGCCAAGCACGATTGGCATCATAAAAAAAGCGAGCATAGCCATTACTAGCCCCAGGATGCCGAGCCCCATTCCGCCCTCTTTCTTTCGCTCGTTCGCTTCCTGATACTCCTGCTTGCTCCGTCGTTTCTGAATGATATATCGACGTAGTGGAGCCTGTGCATGTGCTTCGCTTGCGAATTCTTCTCGAAACGGAAATGGAATGACTTTGCCTGATTGCTTTGGCTTTTTCATACCGATTCATCCCTCATCTCCGTAAAAGTATGGTTCGGGTTATGCTTTGTTCTTCTGTTTGAACGTATGACAACATGTCTGAGCCGAATTGGAAGCTTGTTCTTGGCGATCGGAAGAGATGCCAATTTCTCCGATTTCTTCTGTATAATTTGTGTTGGCATGTCGATCCACATCAACCATAATCGCTTGTGCACTACAGTTATTTCCTGCTGCATAATACACACAGTTCGATACACTGCATTTTACACCTTGCGGCACAAAAAAGCCCCCCTTTGATTTGCTTAAGAAGGGCCGCTGTACGAAAGCAGCCAGCCCCCCTCTGCTATTTAGGATTTACGCCGCTGCTTCCGCATATTCGTCTATGTTTTTTCCAAACGTTTCGTGCCTTTTACCGTTGTTGCTCCAAATATTCAAGCGCAATGCCAGCCAGAAGCTTGCTACCGACAGGAAGCATCTTCTCGTCAATTGTAAAGCGGGGGTGATGATGGCTGTACGCTACTTGTTCATTACGAATACCGAGGAAGAAATATGCGCCCGGCACACGTTGCAAGTAGTAGGAGAAGTCCTCTCCTGCCATGCTCGGCACAGCCGGCCTTACATTCTCTTCGCCCAACACCTTACGCCCCACTTGTTCCACAATCGAATTCATACGCGAATCATTGACAACAGAGGGGTCCCCTTTTACATATTCGAATGTAGATACGGCTCCAAATGATGCGCATACTCCATTTACCAGACGCTCAATCAGCGGTGGAATCTCATCCTGCACATCCGGGTGGAAATAGCGGACCGTGCCCTGCAACTGTGCTGTATCAGGAATAATGTTGTATGTATCGCCCGATTGGATTTGCCCTACACTGATGACTGCTGGATACAACGGATTGATCGATCGGCTCACCACCGTTTGCAGTTGCGTAACAAGGTGAGATGCGATAACGATCGGATCGATTGTGAGATGTGGCATTGAACCATGACCGCCTCTCCCCTGAATCTTAACAGTAAAAGAATCGGAACCAGCCATAATCGGGCCAGCACATGTCTCCAGAAGACCGCTATCTACATTCTGCCACAGATGCAGTCCGAAAATGGCATCCACATCTTCAAGCACCCCAGCTTCCACCAATTCACTGGCTCCGCCCGGCACAACCTCTTCGGCATGTTGAAAAATCAGCTTAATTTTCCCGGAAAAAGGCACGTTTGCATTTACAAGCGCCCGTGCCGCTCCAAGCAAAATCGCCGTATGGCCATCGTGTCCACAAGCATGCATAACACCCGGATTTTGTGAAGCGAAAGGTAATTCCGTCTCTTCCTGGATCGGCAGCGCATCGATATCAGCGCGCAATGCAACCGTCTTGCCCGCTTCTGTTCCTTCTATATAGGCCACCACATCTTTTCCAGTATAAGAACGGGTGACAAGCCCCATGCTTTCCAACTGCTCTCGAATATAACCCGCAGTCTTCATCTCATGATGTGATAATTCTGGATATTGATGAAGATGGCGACGTGTTTCCACTATCCATGCCGCATATTCGTCCACGATTGGGTTTATCCTCGTTTGCTTGTCCGTATTGTCATACGCATGGTTTACTAGCTTGCTATCCATGTAAAATCCCCTCCGCTTCCTTCTTATTTATTATATAGTAGAAGATGGAGAGGATTTTGAAAAGACGAAATTATAACGTAAGTCCACCATCTACTGATAAAACGGCGCCATTAATGTAAGAAGATTGAGGAGAAGCAAGAAACACGTAGGCCCGTGCAATGTCTTCTGCTTCACCTAAACGCAGGACTGGCACTTTTTGGCGCATCATTTCCAGAATTTTTTCCGGTACGGCGTCCAGCATTGGAGTGTGGATGAAGCCGGGCGCTACCGCATTCACCGTAATGCCTTTTGCACCAAGTTCCTTTGCCCACGTTTTCGTAAGACCAATAACCCCAGCTTTAGCAGCGGCGTAATTTGTTTGACCAATGTTACCGTACAGCCCGACCACCGAGGAGGTATTGATAATACGTCCGTATCCATTCTCCAGCATAAGGGGGATTGCTGCCTTCGTACATACATATACACCGGTCAGATTGATGGCGATAACCTGATCCCATTTTTCCTTCCCCATCTTATGCAACATGCTGTCACGGGTAATGCCAGCATTATTAATAAGAACGTCAAGCCGTCCAATTTTCTGTCTGATTTCTTCTATTAGTGTCTGTACGGATGATTCATCAGCTACATTTACCTGAACGAAGTCCGCTTTTCCTCCGTTTTCTCTCAATTCAGTGACCGTCTGGAGGCCCTGCTCTTTATTCACATCAGCAATAATTACATGTGCGCCTCTTTCACAGAACAGTTGGGCTGCTTTTCTTCCCAAACCACTCGCTCCGCCAGTAATCAGCGCACTCTGCTTCTCGAATTCCATCTGAATCCCTCCTGAAGATGGGTTTCTATAGTTTATTCACCTATAGGCGAAATGTGACACATATTGTCAAATGTACAATAAAGTATTTTTTCACTTAGCATAGAGCAGGGATTAGACTTGTTCTGTCAAACCTAATGAACAGGAGGTGAATGGATGAAGGAACTTCAAGACAAAATTATTGCCATTACTGGTGCTTCCAGCGGAATTGGACGAGCGTGCGCCCTGCTTGCAGCAAGACTCGGAGCGACACCCATCCTGCTGGCACGTTCTGAAGATTCATTGCGCACAATTGTGGAGGAGATTAAGCATGAAACGCCAAATACGGGCTTTTATTCATTAGATGTAACAAATATGAAACAAATTGTTGACGTCGTGGAAAACATTCATACCCAATACGGAAGGATTGATATCTGGGTTAACAACGCAGGCTATGGAGTATTTTCATCATTTACCGACACGACACTGGAAGACATACAGGATATGATGGACGTAAATTACCTTGGCACTGTTCGTTGCACGAAAGCCATACTGCCCTACATGCTGGAACGAAAACATGGACACATCGTTAACGTCGCTTCGGTGGCTGGCAAGCTGGCTACCCCAAAATCGAGCGGCTACGCTGCCAGTAAATTTGCCGTCATCGGCTTCACGCAAAGCTTGCGTCAGGAATTAAAAGATAGCGGTATATCCGTCTCAGCCGTGAATCCCGGGCCTGTACGTACCCCCTTCTTTAATCGCGCCGATCCTACGGGTAGTTACCAGCGCAGTGTTGAAAAATTCATGGTAACACCAGAATCTGTAGCGCAGGCTATTCTACATACCGTCCACACCCGCCAAGGAGACGTCACCATTCCCCGCTACATGCGGGCCGGGGCCGTTCTGTCCCACCTGTTTCCGCGTTTTTTCGAACAGGTTATCGCCCCTCGCCTCAATAAAAAATGATGAACGCTTTATGGGGATTTTCTCCTTTCTGATTATCCATGATGAAAATGGACATAATGAAGATACAGGTCTAGAAAGGAGATGAAGAAAGCATGGATCGCTTAGCTCTCATTCTTGTTATTATCGGGGCCATCAACTGGTTGCTGGTAGGTTTATTTCAATGGGACCTCGTGGCGGCACTGTTTAACGGTGAAGGCTCGTTCCTAAGCCGTATTGTATATTCTCTGATCGGCTTGGCGGGACTATACTCCATCAGTCTGTTGTTCCGTGAACGCCGACCTGCTTCCTAAGCCAATACAAGGAAATAAATAACTCTCAACAAAAAAGCACCGAATCAGCTTTCATTCGGTGCTTTTCTTTATAATTTCTTTCCATATAGGCTTATTGAGTTCGTTTCGCAGTTCATCTATGGTTTTATCCAACTTCATTTCTCGCTTCTTATTATCTAATTCCTGCATCTTATCCGGGTATTTATTCACGCATAAATCACTCCTTAGCACTAGTATACCCGGATATTATAAATTTGAAACCAAAAAATAAAGCATTTAGCAGGTTTTATATACTATGAGAATACAACTAATCAACTCGCTATGAATGTTATATTTAATGTCGATAAGCTGAGCCTCCTCCAATCCGGCCAAAAACTCGTTTATCCGCCGCTCTGCATCTCCGCTACGCGCATACATAAACTCTTTGACCTGAATCATTTGGCTTTATCCCCTTTTCTTTTTATATTATGCATAGATGAAAGAAGTCAGACTTATAAATTTATGTGTAGCCTTCACTAAAAATGGGGTAAGGAATAGAAAACACATCCAGGCTATCACGGCTCGCTTTCCTGCGCATGCCGTCGACACAGCAAAGGAAATGGAGAGGAGATTCAATATGAACCCCGTAAAAAGGAAACGATTTTTTCAGAAAGCATGGTTCTGGATTCTTCTATTTATTATTGCATTCTGGCTTATTGTCCGTGAGATGTCTCAGCCAACAATGTAGTCAGAAACATAGGTTCTCATTACAATTATCCTACAGATAAGAAGCAGCCCGTTGCTTTATAGCGGGCTGCTTCTGTTTTTAAACATAATTACCAATTTTTCATGGAGTTAATCGCGCAGTATTTTAATTCTATATTCTTGCTTATTAGCGTGCATATTTACTACGGAAGCTTTGGCGATTCCACAACCGGCACCTCACCGCTTAACGCTTCCAAAAAGGCGACCAATGCATCCATTTCCTGATCATTCAAGTTAATGGATTGCATTAACGGATCTTTATTCGGATGAGCACCGCCACCTTTGTTGTAATACTCGATGACCTCACGCAATGTCTTCATGCTACCATCGTGCATATATGGGGCAGTATGCGCAATGCCCCGTAAAGCCGGCGTTCTGAACTTCCCTTTATCCGCTTCCTGTTTTGTCACGCCGTAGCGACCATCATCTCCTTCTATTCCAATGTTATGGAAATTTTGATCTGAAAGCGTCGGCCCTGCATGACACGACATACAATTTGCTTTCCCGGCAAACAGCTTCATCCCTTCAATCTGTTGCTCAGTCAATGCCCCCTTATCGCCCTTTAGAAAACGATCAAATTTTGTATCGTTAATCACAATTGTTCTCTCAAATGTCGCAAGCGCCTTTGCAATGTTATTTGCATTGATCTCATCATTGAAAACCGTTTTGAATTCATCTACATAAGCAGGAACAGCTTTTAGCTCTTTCACTAATACATCAAGATTTTGATTCATTTCTGCCTGTGATTGAATCGGACCTAATGCTTGTTCTTCAAGACTGGCAGCGCGTCCATCCCAGAAGTTAGACGTATAATAACCAGCATTGATAATTGTTGGGCTATTCCGTGTTCCTTTAAATCCTTCAAAACCTACAAATGTAGGCAAATTATCTCCAAAACCTGCACCTGGAACATGGCATGACATACAGCTTGATTTATTATTGCCGGACAATCTCGTATCGAAGTATAGTTTTTTGCCTAATTCCACTTTATTGTCACTCATCGGATTATCTGCTGGAACTGGCATTTCATCCAGCGGTTGGAACTTTGCCAACAAAGCCTGCAGTTCTGCATCTTCTTTAGAAGCTTGCTCGACTTTGGTAGTCGCTTCCCCGGCAGCATTATTGACAGAGGCATTATTGCAACCCGCTAATAATACAGTTACCAAGGCTCCTATTCCTATAGCTTTTAGCTTCTTCATTACCTCATCCCCTTAACAATCGTTATGAAAATGCATTGCTTCCATTTTTTCTATTATTTGTATCACCTTGTATTAATTATATATTTAAAGCAGTTACAATAAGTTCATCTACTTTGAATATATTGTGAAACATTTCACAATATATCATATACACTATTTTAAATATAAAAAAGTCGTTCATTTCTATATGCATCTGATTTGATAAATCGACAAATTTTTATGGTGGGAGGGAAGAGAAAGACACGCTGGCCTTTCTTCTGCCGGAGCGCATGGCGCATCCAACCTCTTCTTTTTTCCGAATCTTCTCCTTCCAACCACACTCCCCTGTCAAGTATCAACTGTAATTTGTATCAAATTTCTTTTTCTTACCCTTTATTTCGTTCACTCCTAATGAAATAAGAATAAGCAAAAGTGCAGTACTATCATTCCATTTCAAATCTTCATTTAAAAATACTGTTCCAAGTATTACACCAAAAAGAGGAACAAGATAATTAGTTAAAGAAGCGAATGTGGCTCCAGTACGATTAATCAAAATATAATACAGCATATAAACGATTCCGGCTTGCACCGTTCCTAATACGATGACAGCAATGGTTTGTTGCAAGGTCAATCTTATTGTCCATGGAGCATCAAACATGAGAGAAAGGGGGATGAGAATGACCGTAGCGATAAATAGCACATTACGCATAGCTAAGACAGACGAGATTGGTGGTAGTCGTTTAATCAAGATAAGTGAAGCTGCAAAGCTGAGTGCTGCCCCCAAAATTGCTACATCTCCAAGCAAATTATTCTGCAAACTGGCTGACGTATACTCGGGACCCACAAGAATACTAAGTCCGATAAAACCAATGATGATGCTGCACAGATTTTTTATATTTAGTTTTTCATCGGGAACAAAGAATCTTACGAGAATGATAGTGAAGATCGGGGTTGTTCCTATTAAAATCGCTGAAATGCTGCTATTAATACTTTGCTGTCCCAAACCGATTAAAAAGAAAGGACTGACAGCTTCAAGTAATGCAATCCAAAAATAAGATAACCAAATTTTTTTATATCCTTCTCTTCTCTCTTTCTTTTCTCTTCTAGAACTAAACATTTGTATTATAACTAAAGTTACTGTACCGAGTAATGCTTTACTTGCAGCCAAGGTGACAGGGGGAATTGTATGTACCACCCATTCAACAAAGAAAAATTGCGAGCCCCAGATCAGACCGATTATTAGCAACAATACATAATTAATCAAGTTCATCATGCCATCCTTCCTTTCAAAAACTTCTTATATTAACCATATTTCAGATCACCGAATAGGTACAATCTAATTTTAAACGGATTGTACCGGTACAATTTATAAAGTACAACCTTCATAAATAGAACCTATACTACCATCTGACTCAACAATCAAGGAAAAGAAAAAAGAGGGCTTTTACCCCCTCTTTAACGGTCATACAAGTAATTATATTGATTGAATTTTAGTCAAATTTTTCAATCGAAATAGAAATGTTCCGACTCACTTTCCCTACGCCAACCTGAACACGATCCCGTGTCCGCCCTTTGGATACTCCCACTTAATGTTCTGATACGGGCAACCGATCCGACAGCTTCCACACTCATGACAGCCCTCGTAGCCAACCGCCATCCGCTTCCCTTCCCACTTGTATACCTCTGCCGGACAGAACACAGTACACAGCTTATCCGGACAGCTTGTCGCACAAACATCATTGTCAAGCACATGCAAATGGGATTGAGTATCCGCCCTGAATCGAACCAAATACTGCTTCTCTTCAATGGTATTCGTACGTGGTACGAGACTCATTATTTCATCACCTTCCATGCGCGATAAATGTCTTGAACCATGCCCAGCTTACTTTTACCTTCCGTTAAGCTTTTAAAGATTTTCTTCTGTTTTTCCCGTTTTGGCACACCATCCACCGTAAAAAACTGACTCGCCGCTTGATTAATCATCGGAATATACTCTTTAAAATACTGCGGATACGATTCAAACGTATGAGCAGCGTCTTTGTATTTCTTTAAATCCTGGCCGACAAAGCTCTCAAGTAGCCGGATACGATACGTATCAAGCATGTTTGCAGAGAAATCATTCGCTTCTTTTGCGAGTATAATCGTTTCGGCTGCCAGGCGACCGGACGTCATCGCCATGTTACTGCCTTCACGATGAATGCTATTGACCATCTGACCTGCATCACCTACGACTACGACCCCGTTACCGACGATTTTCGGCATGGAATGGAATCCGCCTTCCGGAATGAGATGCGCCGCATATTCCATAGACTCACCCCCGCGGATTAACGGGCGTACAATCGGGTGGCTCTTCAAATAATCAAGAAGGTCGTACGGCCGAAGCCTAAGTTTAATCATTCCCGATAATGTCGTCCCGACACCGATATTAATGCTTGTTTTATTTGTATAAATAAATCCGGTACCGAGAGCTCCTTTAGTCGCATCACCGAAAATTTCGATTGTTGTGCCCTGATTCGGTTCTAAATTGAAACGGTCTTCAATTTTCTCCGCTGGAAGATTGATAACCTCCATGACAGCGAGAGCCACTTCATCTGGTTTGAACTCTTTATGAAAGCCGAGCGATTTGGCAAGCAACGAGTTCACTCCATCTGCTAGTACGACGACATCAGCGTAGACATCACCATCCGGCCGATCTGTACGCACGCCAACCACCCTGTCATCTTCGACAATACATTCAGTAACAACGGTTTCGTTAATTAGGAGCGCTCCGGCTTCTACCGCTTTACTGGCATACCACTGATCGAATTTGGCACGCAGCACCGTAAAATTATTGTACGGCTCTTTTGCCCATTCCAATCCTTTATAGCCGCTTGTAAATACCGAATCTTCGCCCAGCATCCAGAAACGCTGCTCCACTACAGGGCGTTCAACTGGGGCTTCCTTATAAAACTCCGGGATCATCTCCTCCATCTGATGACGGTACAATACTCCACCCATTACGTTCTTGGACCCGGGATATTCTCCTCTTTCAATCAGCAGTACGTCCAAACCAGCTTTCGCCATAGTATATGCGGCTGATGTGCCCGCAGGACCTGCACCGACCACAATTGCATCAAATTTTTCAGACATGAACTGCTTCACCACCTTGTGTGACTTTTTTGAACGCTTCAACGAGCTTAGGTACCACTTCAAAAGCGTCACCAACAATGCTGTAGGTGGCAACACTGTGAATCGGCGCATCCGGGTCTTTATTGATCGCGATAATAAATTCGGAATTCTGCATACCGACGATATGCTGTACTGCGCCAGAAATGCCGATGGCAAAATAAATCTTCGGTGTTACTGTCACACCTGTCTGGCCAATCTGATAGTGATGGTCGATCCAGCCTGCCTCCACCGCATCACGACTTGCACCTACACTTGCGCCCAGCACTTCAGCCAGATCGTAACAAATCTGAAATCCTTTCGCATCTCCCAGCCCTTTGCCACCGGCGACGATAATATGAGCTTCATCCAGCTTAATCTTACTTCCAGTCTCTCGTACGATTTCCAGCACTTTTGTCTGCAAATCGTTCTCATGTATACCGAGCGGCTCATGAATCAACGTTCCCTGACGACCCGGCTGTGGCTCCAACGCTTTCATTACTTTCGAACGAACCGTCGCCATCTGCGGACGATGATTTTTACAAAGGATCGTAGCCATAATATTGCCCCCAAACGCAGGACGGCTTGCTTCAAGCAAACGTTTTTCAGGATCCACGTCCAGCATCGTACAATCCGCAGTCAAACCCGTTGCAAGATCTGTGGCTACTGCACTCGCCAGATCTTTACCATTGGTAGTTGCACCATACAGAATGATTTCTGGCTTGTATTTATTACACAAATCGACAGTTCCCTTCATGTACGTCTCGGAACGATAGTTTTCCAATACTGGATCATCAATCATATAAACAAGATCAGCACCGTATTCAAAACATGTTTGGGATAGTGGCTCAATTTGGTATCCAAGCATAAATCCAGCAAGCGACACATTCAGTTTATCGGCAAGGCGGCGACCCGCTCCCAACAACTCAAGCGATACACCTGCAATCTTGCCGTCCGTCTGGTCAATGAATACCCACACCCCTTCGTGCTCAGCAAATGCGCCTGTACGAGCGCCCGGTTTCGGCTTTGCTTCAGTCTTCGCTGCAACCGCCTCATTCGAAACGATAGCTGGCGTTTTCTTTTCTTCTTTCTTGGGTTCTGAAGCGGCTGGCGCAGGTGGTGGAGCTGCTTTTGCTTTCGTCGGATTCGGCAAGCTAATCGCCTCCGTCGGACAAACCGGGATGCAATCTTGGCATTCTTCGCATTTCGCTGTGTCTACCTCACACTTGTCAGGCCCAAGGAACAGTGCACTGACGGGACAAGTATCCACACATGTGCCGCAGGAAATACAGGCGGCGGAAATTGTAACAGCCATGTTATTTGCCTCCCTGTACAAGTAATTCGCGCTTTTCCTTCAGCAAGACGTCGACAAGCTGATTCACCTGTTCATCCATCGTACCTGTAAGACGTTTTCCTCCCTCCGGCTTCGGAGGACTGAACATCTTGCCCACAATAGTAGGTGATCCCTTTAGACCGAGCTGGCTGCGGTCCACGTCCTCCAAGTCGTTAACTGTCCAGACGATGGGCTGATAGCGGGCAGCGCGGATCATGTTAGGGAGCGGTGAATAGGGAACTTCATTAATCTCCTTCTCCACCGTTAGTAAACAGGGCAGTGGAGAAGTCAGTACTTCATAGCCGTCTTCAAGTTTACGGTGCACAATAATCTTTTGGTTTGCTTCATCCACTTCCTCAACTTTCTTCACACCTGTAAGAGGCGGAATTTTCATGCGACGTGCAATGCCGGGACCCACTTGTCCGGTATCTCCGTCAATGGCCATTTTTCCACAAATGACAAGATCAATCGGCTCTTCTTTCATAATGCGGTTAATTGCTCGTGACAACGCATAGCTGGTCGCTAGCGTATCCGCACCGGCAAATGCACGGTCAGAGATTAAGTAACCAGTATCGGCACCAATCTCTACACATTTTTTGATCGCGGCTACGGCCTGCGGTGGTCCCATAGATAGTATTGATACTTTACCGCCGTACCGGGCACGCAGGCGTACTGCTTCTTCAACTGCATGTGTATCGTACGGATTTAGAATAGCCGGTACACCACGCCTGTCGAGCGTGTTAGTCTTTGGATCGATTTTGATGATTTTTGTATCCGGTACTTGCTTAACGCAAACCAGAATGTGCATAAAAAAGCCTCCTTGTGCAAAATAAGTGTATTGTGAAAAAAATTACATACACAAGATAAGCATGGTGAATAAACTTGGAAGAATGAAAAAGAGTCTGAAAGTAAGCCGAGGTGTATCTTAGAAGAAATAAAAGACGGAATGTTCTGATTTCAAATACTATAATAATAGTATTTATGGTGAATTTGATGGGAATATGTATCCGCGAAGTTTGTTTCATTTTGTTACGTGCTTGTATACTTATATTCGTCATTCGTCAAGGGATTCCTGCTTTCTTTTTAGAAAAACAACAAATGAGGTAGTATCCCATATAAATAAAGCTAGCTGCGTTCTATAAAAGGGGCAACAAGTCAAATAAAAAGGGCTACCTGAAGAGGCGGCCCTTCGTACTCCTAATTTCTCAAGTGGCAATTCTACTTTACACCGGCATACTCATCAAGCGCCCAATAAATTTTTTTGATTTCATCGGTGCGTTCTTTTGACGAAAGGCTGGCATCAAATGTAATCTGTCGAATTAATTCAAGGACAAAATGTTGCATGTTGCCATTTTTTTGTTCATTTTCAGACAACAATTTCAAGTATCTTTCCATGGGTGACTCCCTCCCATAACACTAATAATACATAAAAATGCTTCTTTATCCCGCCTTAACGAGCAGTAATACCCCCATCTCAAGACGTAGAGAAAACGAAGACGTTTAGGTAGGGGATAAACTACCCTTAAAGGTCCGACAAGTTCAACTATCACATAGCGAGAGATGAGGAACCTCCCTCACTGCGTGAAGTTTCACTTTATATTATACCATTGTTCAGAAAGAAAGTGGGAGGGATTTCCTGTCATACTGAAAAACCCACAATATGGTTGTATCAGTTCATACAAAAAACCGAATGAATGATTTCATCCGGTTTTTGTGCTTATCTTTTCTTATTCTTTCCACATATCATTTAACTTCTCATACGTGGCAGGATATTTGGCTTGATATTGTAAAAAGCTTGGAATTGGATATCTTACTCCGCCTTTATGTGTACCAGTAAAACCTGCCATTACATCATCCGCCATACGGTACGGGAAAGAAAAAGCCATTTCATGATCATATGTCTGACCGAACACTCGGTCACCATAGCACGGTAAAATAACTTGTGGGCTATCCATCTGTATTGTACGAATGATAATATCTGCGCAATCCGCTCTGGCCGAAAATTCCGAAGAAATAGAGCCTCCTGTTTTAAACAATGCTGCAGCAACCATACGCATAACCTGAGCTGAATTGCCGTATACGACTACCACATCTGGCTCGAATGTCGCACGACTTAGCGGACTGACAACAATCGTACCGCTCTCCTCTTTACTAAACCTTGGTACCTCTGCTTCTGTTAGCTGCGCACAGGCTAGCGTCTCCGCATACATACCATGCGCCAGATTCCCCTCCGTATAGAACGAAACCGGCTCTTCAAAGTGGAAAGCCGCTTTCGCGATTGGACAGGATAAGTCTTCTCCCCCCATTGCAATAGCCCAACCATAGCGACGTGACATCGTGATTCCCTGACAAATGCTTATTTGCACTTGCAGATCACGTACAGGGCGTTTCGCTTTAGTTGGTGCCTCCTCTCCTGGACGTAATACCCGGATTGCCAATGGAAATGTATCGGGCCTCACATGCTTTTCAATTTCGCGATTCAGCAGCGCAAGCTTATCAACAAGCGGCATTTGTTTTGTCTCACTCATATTTCCCATCCTCTCTTGTATAAGTTTGAATATTTATTATATTCTTCCTACTATTTCTTTTTCCTTTTTACACTTCAACTTTTTTACGTTTAAGTTGCAATCTTTGGAGCTGCCTGTCAAAAATAGTAGAGAAGGATGGTGGTTTCATGTCAAAATGGGATGTTATCGTTATCGGCGGAGGACCTGCGGGCTTGATGGCTTGTGTAGCTGCCGCTACGAACGGTGCCAAAGTAATGTTAATTGACAAAGGAAATAAACTGGGTCGAAAGCTGATGATTTCTGGTGGCGGGCGTTGCAACGTTACAAATGCCAAACCGCTGGAAGAACTTATAAAGAATATTCCAGGTAACGGGAAGTTTCTTTTCAGTGCGCTTCACAGTTTCGGCAACCGTGAAATTATCGATTTTTTCACCGGGCTTGGCATTGCATTAAAAGAAGAGGATCGAGGGCGCATGTTTCCCGCCAGCGACAAAGCGAAAACGGTGGTGGACGCACTACTTAATGAAGTGAGACGCCTTGGTGTCCTCATTCGTGTGAACGAGCCTGTCAAACAATTGTTATACAATGAAACCGATGTGGAAGGTGTCGAGCTTTTGTCCGGCGAAATCATTCATTGTCGGCACATTATCATTGCAACAGGAGGCTGCTCCGTACCGACTACCGGTTCTACTGGCGATGCTTATCCGTGGGCGCGTGACGCCGGACATACTGTAACCGAGCTGTTTCCCACCGCAGTGCCTCTTAACGCAAATAATGACTATATTAAAGAGGCGAAGCTGCAGGGCCTATCATTAAGGGATATTTCTCTTTCCTTGTGGAATCCGAAAGGTAAAAAAGTATGCACCGAAGAAGGGGATATGCTGTTTACACATTTCGGTATTTCCGGCCCCGTCGTTCTACGTGTTAGCCATTACGTATCGGTAACACAGCGCAAATTCGGTCCTGTACCTCTCCTGCTTACCGTCGATGTACTGCCCGATAAAACGACGGATGACATCGATCGCGAAACGCAAGATATGATGAAGAAAGAACCTAGGAAAGCGGTTAAAAATGTCTTACGCACGTATATACCGGAGAGGTTACTCCATCTTATCCTGGAGATGGCCGATATAGAAGAAAACACGACGTATGCCCATATTTCACGCACCAAGTGGCGGGAAATGGCACAGCTTATGAAACAGTTTCCTGTAACGGTAACCGGTACGCTCCCGCTCGAGCAAGCAACAGTGACAGGAGGTGGTATTACAGTCAAAGAAGTAGACCCGAAAAGCATGCAATCCAAAGTAAAACGCGGTCTTTTTTTCGCCGGGGAAGTACTTGATGTACATGCACACACGGGGGGCTATAACATCACCGTCGCTTTTACAACCGGTCATGCTGCCGGCTCGGCCGCTGCCAGACAGGCCCTTGGAATAGAAGAGAACTTTATTCCACTAAAACAAAAAAACAAGGGGCGATAAAGGTATGCAGGAAAGAGTAAAAGAAATGCTTCAGCAAAATGAATTGTTTCGCGCGCTACCGGAGGAGGTTATCAAGGAAATCCTGACGACCTCTACCGTGACTACCTATCCAAAGCACCATTTCGTTATCCACGAGCGCGAACAGGAAAATCATTTATTTTTCTTGCTGGAAGGCATGGCTAAGAGTATCATTTTGACAGATGAAGGCGAAGAAATCACGGTACGCTTTTATCATCCTGGGGAATTGGCCGGATTGATTAATACCCTGGCAGAGGATACCTCCCGTTTTTCTGTACAAACGATGGAAGACTCCTGCTTTCTGATTATCAAAAAATCATTGTTTAACCGATTGGTTCATGACTATGCGCCCTTTGCCGAACAATTGACTCATGATATCAGCAAGCGTCTGCAACATATGTATCGTACGCTTGCTCTGGAATCCTCCGCATATCATCATGGATTCGAGACCTATCCATACCGCAAAAAAGTGGGCGAATTAATGGAAACGGCTATCATCTCGCTTCCTCCCGGTGCATTAGCAGTCGAGGCAGCCTCTACTATGCTGCGTGAGCAAGTCAGTTCTGTGCTGATTATGGAAGATGATACATTATGTGGGATCGTAACGGAACGCGATTTGATCGCCCTCCTACCTAAATACGAGATAATCGCTTCTCTTGCCGTTGACAGTATTATGAGTCAAGATGTTATTACCGTACCGGAGAGCGCGTATTTTTATGAGGCCATGCTGGCAATGATGAAGCACCAGGTAAAGCATTTGCCCGTGCTTTCGCATGGAAAGGTGACAGGCATCGTAACACTCAAAAAGCTAACAGACTTCCGTAGCCATTCCGTTCTCGGCATAGTAGAGGATATGGACGCAGCAAGTACAATCGAGCAATTGGCTGAGCAACATAAAAAAGTGATCGCATTTATTGACAGGATGACGAGCGAGGGTGCAGCAGCACATGAAATCTGCTCTATTATTACTGAGTTCAATGATCGGATTTTACGCCGGATTATTGAGCTATCCGAACGTGCGATGATTGCCGAAGGTAGAGGCGCTCCCCCTACGGATTACTGCTGGATTACGATGGGCAGCGAAGGGCGGAAGGAGCAAACATTAAGTACGGATCAAGATAATGGCATTATCTACCCGGATATTGACGATGAAGCACACCATGCTGAAGTCGATGATTATTTTGCTACATTAGCGGAAAAGATTGTCGCCGGGCTCGAGGCATGCGGGTTCCCACGCTGCAAAGGAAATGTAATGGCAACCAACTCAAAATGGCGAAAGTCACTTTCTGATTGGAAACGTATGGTCAATGCTTGGTTTTCCCATATGCAGGGGGAAGAAATCCGTATGTTTACAATTTTTCTCGACTTTCGTCCTGTTTATGGACAAACGGAACTGGCACACGAGCTAAGACGCTATTTCTTGACGCGAAAAAAAGAGTTTCCGTTTATCTACAATTTGCTGGCGGAAGATGACGCTGCATGCAGCGTTCCGCTCGGCATGTTTGGCCGCATCATTTATGATAAGAAAATTAAGGATGGAATTGACATCAAAGGCGGGGCACTTGTCCACTTCGTTAATGCGATGCGCGTGCTGTCCATCTTCGAAGGCATAGAAGCAGTCTCAACGCTTGAACGCCTTGAACAGCTTGCAGAACGACGTGTGTTTACCCGGGAAGAAGAAGACGAAATCAAAGATTCATTCAACACCTTGCTTCATTTCCGGATTTGCGAACATATGAAGCAGGTCAAGCAAAAACGACCTCTCTCCAACGAGCTTCATGTGGCCAATCTGCCAAAAGAGGAGCAATTGCGACTAAAGAAAGCTCTTTATACAGCCAAATGGCTTCAGCAAAAATTAATTCGCCAATTCCAGGTACAAGGCATACGCATCTAATCTTTATCTTTCTTATGTCGACAAAAATGTCCAAACATAGCCACACTTTTAGACGGTATGTTTCTGTTGCTCTTATAGATGCAATAGTAAAAACATATCGTTTTTTTATGTTCGTAAATGAAAAAATCGAAGAGGCACCAATCACTTTCATGTCGAAAAAAGTCGAATAAATACAGTTTTCAAATTTTTATAAATATTTTAATATTAAAAAAGGGTTGTGAACACGCTTTCAGGAAGCGAACAACTTTAGCAATCATTCATATCAAGGAGGTGGCTGAGTCTTATCAACTAGACATAAACAAAAAAATATAAAATAACGATTGGAGTGAACCTAGAATGGCAAACCTTGCACAGAACAAGCCTTCTGGTACTGGAGGAAATCGGGGACAAAGCATTGATTATACGGCCATTGCGCGCAGTCAAAAATTCAAGACATTAATGCAGAGAAAGAGAAGCTTTATTGTTCCCATGTGCATCTTTTTCCTCATTTTCTATTATACACTACCAATTTTAACTTCCTACAGCAACGTATTGAACACACCGGCAATCGGCGCGATTACATGGGCTTGGATATATGCTTTCGGCCAATTCATTATGACTTGGGCATTATGCATGATTTATTCCCGTAAGGCGGCTTCCTTTGATCAGATGTCTGATGAAATCATTGAAGAGCATCAAAAAGGAGGCGCATAAGTTATGGCATTTACTTTCTTTATTCTTATCGTAGCAGCAACCCTTGTTATTACGTACTACGCTTCTAAGAAAACGAATACAACAAGTGAGTTCTATACAGCAGGCGGAGGCCTGACGGGTTGGCAGAATGGACTGGCAATCGCCGGCGATTACATGTCTGCAGCCTCTTTCCTTGGTATAGCAGGAGCTATTGCCCTTACCGGATTTGATGGCTTCTTCTTCAGTATCGGTTACCTGGTAGCATATCTCGTCGTATTGTATATTGTGGCTGAGCCACTGCGTAACCTCGGTAAATACACGATGGCCGACATGATTGCAGCTCGATTCAATAACGCTAAGGTTCGCGGCGTAGCAGCACTTAGCACGATTACAATTTCCATTTTTTATATGATTGCCCAACTTGTGGGAGCAGGTGCTCTCATTAAACTTCTGCTTGGGCTGGATTATACCACTTCTGTGCTAATCGTTGGTACGCTTATGACCGTATATGTTATTTTCGGTGGTATGACGGCGACCAGTTGGGTTCAGATCGTTAAAGCAGTGCTATTAATGGTAGGTACTTTTATCATCTCTGTTATGGTCTTCGCAAAGTTTAACTTCAGCTTTACTGAAATGTTCAATCACATGAAGACCGCTACACCGCTAGGTGATACATTCTTAAATCCAGGAGTTAAATACAAGGATGGGTTAGATACGATTTCTATTAATGTCGCCCTTGTGCTCGGCACGGCCGGTCTACCGCATATCCTTATCCGTTTCTTCACGGTAAAAGATGCGCAAACAGCTCGTAAATCGGTTGTATATGCAACATGGCTGATTGGTATTTTCTACATTATGACCATTTTCCTCGGCTTTGGTGCAGCCGCTTTTGTAGGTAATGACACAATTGTGGAAGCGAACAAAGCTGGCAATATGGCCGCGCCGTTGTTGGCACAAGTACTGGGCGGTGACTTGCTGATGGCATTCGTTGCGGCAGTGGCTTTCGCCACGATTCTAGCAGTAGTAGCCGGTCTTGTACTAGCTGCTGCTTCCGCATTCGCACATGATTTCTACAGCCATATTATCCGTAAAGGTAAAGCGACTGAGAAAGAACAAATGCTAGCAGCACGCTACGCTTCTATTGGGGTAGCTGTCATTTCTGTTATTCTAGCATTGTTCGCACAAAAAATGAATGTTGCATTCCTTGTATCACTCGCCTTTTGTGTAGCAGCCAGCGCCAACCTACCAGTTATTATCTACACGATTTTCTGGCGCCGCTTCAATACAGCAGGTGCTATTACCGGCATGCTGGTCGGCCTCTTTACAGCGCTTATTCTTGTGGTGGTAAGCCCGAATGTGCTAGATCCTACGCCAGGCAAAGCCATTCTTACCGGTACACCACTTATTAGCTTGACGAATCCGGCTCTCATCTCGGTACCGGTTGGTTTCCTCTCTGCTTATCTAGGCGCTCTTCTTTTCGGACGTCCGGAAACCGATGCGAAGTTTGACGAAGTTCTTGTAAAAGCAAATACGGGCATTCGCGACTCTGCATAACTGTAATTTGCGAGGCATTCAAAGCATTGTATAAAAAATTTTTTTCGCTTAGATGTTTAAAATCAAAACGGACAGGGAAATATATTAATGAACCTACTCCCCTTTGAAATTGCAACTGACTCTCACACCTCTACTCCCTTATTTGGACACATCGAATTTGATGTGTCCCTTTTTTTGCCCATAAAAAAGAGAGGGCATCCCCTCTCTATTCTTGTTCAATCGCATATTTTTCTTGCGCCAAACGGAAAGCTTGATCGGCTGCTTCATGCGCTTCCTGGTACTCACCATTACGAAACAATTCTTCTGCCGTCTGTAACAGATTGGCAATTTCTCTATCATAGCGACGGAAACGGTTTGTACGCTGGATTTTGTCCTCTGTAAGCCGGATATCACGAATCATCTCCGCTCCATCCTCAAGTAAAGTCGATACTTGCTCTTTCGCTTCTTTTAATAAATGATCGACTTTCTGCATGTTTAACGGAACTTCCTTCAACGCTTCTTCTACCGTACTGACGGCGTGACGGCATAGCTCTATATTACTTGTAATGGCATAAGGCATCTTCGGTAAATGCAGACGTTTTAATTGCTGTTCAACACGGGCAAGACTGCTGCGTAAATCATGCACATCTTCATGAGCTGCCCGTTCTCCCCGACGAAAATCCTTTAACTCTTTCATGACGAATTCACGTCGTTCCATCATTTGTGTAACGCGCTCCGTTACCTGGGTTAGCGTTTCACCGTGCCGCTCATACTCTTCCTTCAGGCCATCCCCATGAATCTGTTCGAGTGTATTTTCGATATCAGCAGCAACCTCCGGAATCTGCTGGTAGTAATGAAATGCTTCACCATCTTCTACTTGATAACGCTGAGACAAATCGCTCAGTTCATTAGAAAGATAGTCCTGATCCTGCTTCAACACATTAAGGTAATACGGAAGCTCGGTTGCATACTGCCGATACTGATGCCTGTTCGTCACAATCTCTTCCATGGTCTGATACATCGCTTCGACATCTTCTCGAATCTCAAGAATCAGATTCTCCACTTCCACCACTTTTCCTTCTTCGAACATCATAGGCAGTTTCTCCACTTTGCCCCGAATTTTCACAAGACGGGCCGTGAAAAACTCCTCTCCGTTCGTATACCCCCCGTCCACCATTTCTTTAGCATCTTCATCCAGCTGACGAATTTCTTGATCCAATTCCTTTACAATAGTCTGACGTACAAGCGGCACTTTCTGCAACTGTTCCATCAGGTTCTGCTGTCCATCCACTAATGATTGCAGGCGTTCGCGTGCTTCTTCGAAGTCACCCTTCTCTTCTGCCTGCTTTATGGCGTGTAATTCCCTATCGAATTGATTTATTCGCTCTTTCAACGCATGGAATGATACACCGTATTGAATGCGAAGCTCGTCCAGCCTACGCTCATTCTTCTGATGCAGTTGAGCCGTTTCTTCTTTAAGAGAAGCAACATCTTTCAACGTTTCACGGAGCTTGTCCAGCCGGATATGTAAATTGCGGTATTCTTCTTCGATGCGGAATAGTTTTTCTTTAGCCTCCTGAATAATTTCCCGCCCCCGTTTAAAGCGGAATTTCATTAAATTTTCTTCCGCATCAACCAGAATAAGCTCCACATCAGCAATCGCATCTTTCTTTAAATCATCAAGCGAAGTGAGAATCGCTAAGTATTTTTCCTTAACCCGTCCTGGCTCTTTCTTCCATGAAGAATCAATTTCAAAAGCGTTGAGCTGATCGGTTATCTTAATGCGCCACTCGTCTGCTTCATCAACCTCTTTCAGAACGCGGCCACGCTTCGTATATGCCCATGCTGCTCCTCCCAGAGCCGCAGCAATGACTACCAACCCAACAAGTAGCCAAACAGGCCAGGAGGTTACATTATTCGTTACTGCTGAGGCAGGTGCCGCTCCCGCCAAAACCACTTGGTTGCTATTTCCTTGCTTTTGGCTTTGTGCATTTAATTCGTCATTTACAGCCCCTACAAATGACATCACGCCAGTCATCAAGGTTCCCTGATTAGCATACGGCTCGAAAAAATATTCCATCTTGCGTTGTAAAACTTCTTGTGTAATGCCATTGTTATGGAAATACTTCCCGCTTAGAATGACCATGTTCTTCTCTTCTACAGAGAGAACAATCACCATCGTCTCATCTTCAATTTTGAATTTACTCTTTACTTCTTGTGCATACTGTTCAAGCGTTTGTGGCTTAGTTTTCGCAACTACTATAAGCTTGTACTTTTGCTTCATACCAGAAGTCAAGTTCGTAAACTCTTTCTCTTCATCATTTTTAATAATATTGTCAACATCTGTTACAGATTTATTTAAAGAGGCCGGCAGCGAAGCCGCCAAGGCATAATAAGGACTTGCCAGAACGGCAAGCATCATCGTACATACTATAAAAAAACGGGATGCCCGTTGTCTTCTGATATATATCATCGTGCCGTACTCCTTTAGGAAAAGTCAACCTACCTTATTATAATAATTATGTATCCAATAAGGAAGTTCCTGCTTTCAAGTATGTTTTCTAAATAAAAACTTAGCGAAGAGTGTTGATCGGTGTCAGCATCTGCCGTAAAAAGTCAGATGTATAGCATACCATCTGTTCTACAAACCTTTCATCGAGCGGTTCTAGGTAGAATACTTCACGAATAATCTGCGGATATGAATACGGAAAGCTGATAATAGCCAGCAACTGAATGACGATTCCGTTCACCTCTAGGGCAGGAAATTCTCCTTCTGTAATTCCTTCTTCAATAATCGCAGCAAAATAATGCTTAAGACGGGCCAGATACGTACTCATAATTTCCCGTCCTAGCATAGATTCCACTGATAATTCCCGCTGAATCAGCCTGGTCACCCGATAGGATTCACACTGGAAGCGAACCATGTTCTCCGCCATGCTATGTAGTAGTTCAGATAAGGATTCCCACTCACTATCATAGCGACAGGCATCCAGTCTGTGAAACATACCTTCATAGTAATCTACCATTACCCACTCAAGCAGACCTTTTTTATTTTTGAAATAATAGGAAATCAGCGCCACGTTCACTCCTGCTTTGCATGCGATTTGCCGTACCGTCGTACCGTCGAATCCCTGAGAATCAAATAACTCGACTGCAGCCCCGACAATCTTTTGTTTCGTTAGCTTCGGTGAACGTTTCATGGCCTGTCCCCCCCAAAAAAACCTTGCTTTATGAGAGCAAGGTTGAGTTTTTCTTCTTCTTTACATAATTGATTCCTAGCATAAACAGACAAAGACCGAGCGCAATAAGAAGAAGCTTACCTTTATGCTGCTCCCAGTGGATTAAATAATGGCCGAGAACAGATTCAAATAAAACAGCAGGACCTTTGCCAAGCATAGTGGCAAACAAAAACGCCTGAAATGGAACCTTGGAAATGCCAGCGGCCGTATTAATTGCACTTGAAGGAAAAATCGGTATCCAGCGAGCAAATAGGATAACAATGAATCCTTTTGTCTCGGCATGCCGATTTAAATTTTTCACAAATGAATGATGTCCCATCTTCTTCTCTGCCCAATCTCTTCCTACGTATCGAGCAAGGAAAAAGTTTGCCAGCGCTGCCAACACCGCGCCAGTCCAACTGATTGCAAATCCAAGCCAGAGACCAAAGGCAATAACATTCGCCCCCGCCAAAAGTACAAAAGGTACAATCGGAAAAAATGTTTGCACCACAATAGCTACGATGGAAATAAGAAAGGCAATCCACCCGTAAGATTGAATATGTGCAGCAATTTGCTCTAGGTTTCCTGTACGGATTAAATGGCCAAACTCAGTCTGTATGACCAGATAAACCATTACAATTAGGAAAAGGGCAGAAACCAATAAACGTTTCAATCTACTGCCTCCCTATTCTAATGCACAATATCTTTTTTATTATACCACTAAAAGCATAAAAAAACCTCTCTTTCCTTGAGAGGTTTTGCCACAAAAAACAAATCATACCCTTACTGCTTATATTTGTCGATAACGATATATGTTCTCTTCCTCTATCCATATGGATTTTACTTGGCCACGCTCTTCCAGCAAGTCCAGGTGTCCCAGCGTTTCGGAAAAAGTTAGCGGCAGTTCCTTAAGGTAAATGGAAGGAAAAAGCTCCGTTGAAAGCTCAAATACCGTTTTTCCTTTACCTTCCAGCAAACCATATATTTTTTCTGCCCGTTCATCGTGGCGCCGTAAACGGTGTGCGATAAGTTCAGCAGGATTTTCTATACTCTCCCCATGCGCCGAGAGCATGCGACGAATTGGCATCTTTGCTATCTCGTCCATCGCCTGGCGATACACTAACAGTGGCTTTGCCCGCTTCAATCCCGGGCGTGCCGGCGGTTCTACAAATGCGTTAGAAGAAATCTCTTTAATTAGAAAATCTCCGGATAGCATAACCCCGTCTCGCTCCCTAAACAAAGCGAGGTGATTCTGTGTATGTCCAGGAGTAAATACGCTTACCCACTCTTCATTTCCTTCCAGTACCTCTCCGCCTTTTATTGTCTTATGGATTGGTGCTGGTTCACTGTATACTTCCATCATCCCCCTGAAGCGCTCTACATACCCTAGCAATTTTTCTGGCACGCCATTCTCCCCATATAATGTACGGAAGAAATGATCATGATATTGCATAAACTCTGCGTCTAGCGTTATATAAGGTACAGCATCAGGATGGGCAATGACCTTGGCATCGGTACGTTCCACTACTTCAGCCGTTAAGCCGACATGATCCACATGTTGATGGGTAAGAAATATACGATCAATATTATGCCAGACCAGACCATTTTCCTTAATAAATTTTTCCACTAATTCAAACGCTTCTTTTGTCTTCGGACCTACATCTACAAGTGTACAGGTTTCTCCTTTTAGTAAAAAAATATTAATCGGGCCTACGCTAAACGGTGTAGGAATACGCAATTGTCGTACTTCTGTGCTGTTATTATTATTTTTCATATATACCTCCTATTTTTATGACTGAATGTTCATTCATGAAATAGAGAGAAAGAAAGCTTCATACAATGAAGCTCTTTCTGAATTCATTCACTTGATTAAGCTAATTCCGCCATCCGAACCTGATTGCGTCCGGCACGCTTTGCCTGATACAATGCTTCATCAGCTCGCTGAAACAATTGCTCTACACTCAAAAGTCCGTCTTCTTTTGTCCAAGTAGCTACACCGCTTGAAATCGTAACTGTAGGGTGTGTTTTACGCATCACATTCAACCGTAGACGTTCTGCTACCTGCTGCGCAATATCCGGCTGTACCTTTGGCAGATATACGGCCATCTCCTCCCCACCCCAGCGAGCGGCAATATCCGAAGTGCGAATAGATACCGTCAATTCATTTGCTACTTGAAGAAGAATTTCATCTCCAATATGGTGTCCATACGTATCATTAACGTTCTTAAAATGATCTACGTCGATTAAAATAAGCGAGCCACAAACATCCCGTTTCTGAGATTGACGAATGTTATCATACAAATACTTACGGTTGTATAATCCGGTAAGATTATCGGTAACCACCATTCGCTCTACCTCAGCATGCAATGAAGCATTTGTAACGGCTACCTTTACATGACGTGCCAACATTTCCAATCGCTTAAAATCATCAAACGTATAACGATGCGGTTTGGAATCAAGCAGCATAATAGCTCCGTTCACTTCTTCTTTTTCCAACAATGGCACTGCCATTAATGATTTGTATGAAAAAGAAGGAACACCCATCTCCGCATCCGCTCCATCTGTCAGCAAAATCGATTCTTTTCTAACAAATAAGTCATACAACTTTCCGGAAGTCGGTACCGGCAATGCCAACTCTTTTATTTCTTTTTGTGTAGAAGCACGCATCATAAAAGCGCGCTCCTCGTCCGACCAGGAAAAAATACAACAGTGTTCTGTACGAAATGATTCGGTTAACTTACGCGTAATAAATGCCAATAGGTCATGAAGCTTAATATTTTTATTTAACTGACGTGTCATCTCATCAATCAGTAACAGCTCTTTAATCAAACGGTTCGATTGCTCGTATAGCTGCGCATTCTCAAAGGCGTTCCCTGCAGTATCAGCCAGCATCGTAATATATTCCACCTCGCGGGATGGCAGAGAAATCGGCTTATCACTGTACAATTCGAGTACACCGTATACCCCTTGCTTGCCACGGAGCGGCGCAGCCAGGGTGAGGCTGCGCTCACCATCTGAAGGAATGATAACCGTTCTTGCTTCCATAAATGCCTGGGCACTTACGCTATTTCCGTCAATTGAATAGGAAAACTGCTTGACTGGCAGTGTTGTGGAAAACGAGTCGTGCGATAGCCACAAATCAACATGCATATACGGGTAAAGCTTCCTTGTATTCTCAATGACTGCTTGCAGCACATTATCTACATTTATAGAGGAGTGAAACTTCTTCGTAATTTCAAATAACATCGCTTGCTTCTGTTCATCACGCTGGGCGCGCATATAGACTGTAGAATTATGAACAGCCAAGCTTAAATCTTTGGTGAAGCGGCATACAAACTTTCGCTCTTGAGGTGTAAACGGATGCTCAGTGTCACGCATCAATACCAAGAATCCGATGATTTTTCCATTGTATCGAAACGGGGCGATTAACCATCGCTCGGCAAAAGTAGTTTCGTTCCCTAACAGTTCCTGAATATTCGTATTGCCATTGTGGAGGAGCCTTCGCTTGGCGGAAAAACGCGCCACAATGTTTTCATATACCTTCTTTGGATTATGCAGAACTTTTGTCTGCCATTGCAATAGCTTCTGTTCGCTCGAGGACCAGCGCGGAAGCATAACGCTCTGCTCCTCGTCGAACACAACTGCGACACAATCACTTAAAGTAAGATTAAGCGCGATACGTTGTACAATGGTCTGCATTACGTTATCCAGATGAAGGTCCTGGTTTACCGCCCTAACGCAGTAAGCGATTTCCTTTGCAATCGACTGTTCCTGCATCAGGCAAAATACGTTTACAAATCCCTGCAGGAAGGCGGAAACCTGCTTCTTATCGACTGAAAACGGAAGAACCACTCCTATGAAGCCCGGAAACCAGGTATCTCCTAGAATAGGAAGATGCATAACTCTGCTGGTCATATCGTTCTGGCTATGTTCGTCCATTTCCTGTAAGGGGTAGAAAGGCTTTATTTCGAATTCCGGAGCGCCGACTTTTTCAAAAGCCAGTACATTCCCCGCTTTATCCGAGATAAATATCCAGCCTTTGTCCAATAAAAAGGATGGAGAAGAAACGAACCGGAAGCTTTTTCGAAATACATTTACAATCTGGGCCGAATAAAAATCGGCTAAAAAAGTTTCTTTCCGGTCCTGGTTAATCATGCGCTTTTTCACAATCCCCGCCTTCTTTCTCTACTATACCGCTCTTTTTTATATACATCAGCTTTCACATAGTGATGTTGCTAGTCGGTTCAGACTCCTTACTGTATTACTTGGTCAAGCGTCATCCAGATGTGTTCCATCGTTTACATCATGAACCACCCATGTTTCCTTCTGATATTGAACATGGCTTAACGACGTATTGACCAGTTTTGTTTTACCGGTGCCATGCAGTCCATTGCTCATATGATGTAACATGGCATTAATCAATCCGCCATGACTAACTACAAGAACATGCTCGGCGCTGCTCTCTCGGATAATGTTGGTTAAACAAGCAATACCGCGTTGCTGCATGTCAGAATATGTTTCTATATTATATTTACTCTCCGTATCCGTCCACGGATCGAAGTCGGGATATTGCTCGTGGATGATCCGAAAGTCCTTTCCCTCCCAATCGCCGTAATAGCGCTCCCTAAGTTCAACATGCTGGCAAATCTGAAGGCCAAGCACGTCAGCTACTGCAGATGCGGTATGAAAAGCGCGCTGCAAGTCGCTAGAACAAATCTGTGTAATCGGAGTTTCCTTCAAACGCGCGGCCAATCGTTTCGCTTGTTCTCTCCCGCGTATATTCAGTGGAATATCACTATGTCCCTGAATTAAACGCTGTGCATTCCAATCAGTCTCCCCATGGCGAACAAGATACACATGTTTTATAGTGTTAATAGAATATTCCAGCCTTTCTTACATTGTTTTATTACCTATAATTATACGAAATATCAAACAATGTTTCACGCATTATTTCTATACATTTCCATTTTGTAATACAAAAGGCTCTACCATCAAAAAAAGCCTGAAACCAAGTGTTCAGGCCTTGTCTTTCTTACTTCGTATTATGCATTATATCAAATACTTGCTGTACATCCTTATCACCGCGACCAGACAAGTTTACGATAATGGACTGTTCAGCAGGCAAAGAAGGGGCAATTTTTATAGCATATGCTACCGCATGTGAGCTCTCGATTGCTGGAATAATCCCTTCTGTCTGCGACAGCGTATGAAACGCCTCTAAGGCTTCTTCATCACTTATCGTCACATACTCAGCACGGCCGATTGCTTTGTAATAGCTATGCTCTGGTCCAACGCCCGGATAATCTAATCCGGCGGCAACTGAGTGCGTAGATGCTGGCTCCCCGTCCTCGCCTTTCATCATATAGCATTTGAAACCATGAATAATACCCGGTTCTCCTGCCGTGAGCGGTGCAGCGTGCTGCCCTGTCAAAAGACCTTTTCCCCCCGGCTCTACGCCGACGATACGTACTTCTTTATCGTCGAAGAACGGTGCGAACAGACCGATAGCATTACTGCCGCCACCAACGCAGGCGACGATATAATCCGGCAGCCGGTTCTCTTTCTCTATATGCTGGGCGCGGGCTTCCCGTCCGATAATGGATTGGAAATGGCGTACAATGGTCGGATACGGATGAGGACCGACCGCCGAGCCCAACAGATAAAACGTATTCTCGTAATTTTGTGCATAATCCATAAGCGCTGCATCGACCGCCTCTTTAAGCGTACGCGCACCGTCCTTTACCGCTACAACTTTTGCACCAAGCAACTCCATCCTGAATACATTTAAGGCTTGACGACGGGTGTCTTCTTCACCCATATAGATAACACATTCCATGCCGAACATGGCACATGCAGTTGCCGTGGCGACCCCATGCTGTCCTGCTCCCGTCTCAGCGATTACACGCTTGACACCCATTCGCTTCGCCAACAGAACCTGTCCCATTACATTATTGATCTTATGAGCTCCTGTATGATTCAAATCCTCGCGCTTTAGATACACTTTCGCTCCACCGAGCTTCTCGGTCAACCGCTGTGCAAAATAAAGGGGATTGGGGCGCCCCACATATTCCTTCAAATAGTATTCCAGTTCTTCGTTGAATTCCGGCTCTTCTTTATACTGTTCAAATGCCTGTTCCAAATAATCAAGCGCAGCCTGTAGTGGTTCCGGCACGAAGCTTCCGCCGAATTCCCCAAAGTACCCTTTTTGCATATCTACTTTACTCATCTTCTCTAACTCCTCTCAACTTTGCTTTGTGTTGAACAGTTCTTCCCGTACTTTGCTTGATATTGTACTATAACTATGTTCCCTTTTCACCCATTTCTTTGTATTTTTAAAATTGTTCATTTTATTTTTTGAAAGAAGGCGTATACAGTATTGAATACAGAAAAATTTTTTACTCATCGGGCAGGCATCATCGCGGTTGCGGTAGTTGTCTGTTTTTTGTGGGGAAGCGCATTTCCTTTTATTAAGCTAAGCTATGGACTGCTGGATATTCGGCCAGAAGAGGTATATGAGCAAATACTCTTCGCTGGCTACCGGTTCTTTCTTGCTTCATTAATGTTAGCTGCTTTTTTGGCCATAAAAGAACGGCGTATCGCATTTACTAAAGGCTCATTACCTGCGCTGCTTCAGGTTGGCTTTTTTCAAACAACGCTGCAATATGTCTTGTTTTATATTGGCTTAAGCTATAGCACAGGTATTCAAGGGTCCATCATCACCGGTTCGGGCACATTTTTTTCCATTATTCTCGCTCATTATATGTACAGTAATGATCGGATGAGTAAACGACGCTTAGTAGGACTTTTGCTTGGCTTTGCAGGTGTAATACTGGCAAGTAGCACAAAGGGAGCTTTGCGCTTCTCCTTCGGACTTGGAGAACTGGCGTTGCTTATTTCTGCTTTCTCCAATTCATTGGGAGGAATCCTTGCCAAAAATCGCGCGTCTACCATGGGTACTGTCTATCTTACTTCCTATCAGATGATGCTTGGCTCCATCGTCCTTTTAGTGCTTGGTGCAAGTGGAGCAGGCTGGAAACCGTTTCATTTTACCGGGCTTTCGCTCCTGTATCTCATCTACCTTGCATTTCTCTCAGCTGCCGGATTCGCGCTGTGGAATACGTTGTTAAAGTACAATAAGGTCGGTAAGGTATCCATGTACTTCTTCCTTGTACCGGTATTTGGTGTACTACTATCTGCTATGATGCTGCATGAAACACTCCATGGCATCGTATTTGCCGCACTTCTGTTTGTAGTTATCGGAATTATCGTTGTGAACCAGGAAAAAAGTTGACTTTTATCTCCAAACAGATATAATATTGTTTATGTGCTTTACAAAGGGTAGCAATGATTTTAGGTAAAAACGTCTGGTCATGTCATTAGCTTCCTCCCTTAAGGGCTGCGGCTGTTTGTCCCTTAATGGAGCATGCGGCGGAAACGCTACCGTCCGAAGAGCATGTAGTAGAGTAAGGAACTAGCCAGGCGGAAGTAAACACCTAATTAATCTTATCGTAAAGGGGAACGAATATTTATGGCACGTTATACTGGCCCTCGCCACAAACTTGCTCGTCGTCTGGGTATTTCTCTGGACGGAACTGGCAAAGATATCAAACGTAACTTCCCGCCGGGACAACATGGACATGGACGTCGTAAAATGAGCGAATATGCACTTCAGTTAACTGAAAAGCAAAAGCTTCGCCATATGTACGGCATGATGGAAAAACAATTCCGTAAAACATTCGATCAAGCGAACAAAATGTCCGGCGTTGTCGGCGAAAACTTCATGAAGCTTCTCGAATCCCGTCTGGATAACCTGGTATACCGTCTTGGTTTCGCAACGACTCGTCCGGCTGCTCGCCAATTGACGACTCACGGTCATATCACAGTAAACGGCAAGAAAGTGGACATCCCTTCTTACCGTGTAAAACCAGGCGATGTTATCGGATTGCGTGAAAAGAGCCGCAACCTTCAAATCGTAAAAGAATCTCTGGAAGCTCGCGCATACCTGCCGAACTACCTGAGCTTTGACGAAACGAAACTGGAAGGAACGTACACTCGTCTTCCAGATCGTGAAGAACTGCCTGCTGAAATCAATGAAAAACTAATCGTCGAGTTCTATTCCCGCTAATCGGAAGGAACACCGACAAAACCCATCGACAATCTTGTCGATGGGTTTTTTAATGGCGATACATTCAACTAACCATCAGAGGGAGATGCCTCCCCCACTGATGATGGAAGTTTATTTTATCATTACTTTAGCGAATTTACGTTTTCCAACTTGGACAATCATACCTTCTTCCACTGTAATATGATCATCTACGGAAGAAACTTTTTCTTCATTAATTTTAACAGCACCTTGCTGAACCATTCGACGTGCCTCTCCATTAGAAGGAACAAGACCAAGAACAGAAAGAAGTTTGACAATCCACATTTTGCCGTCTTCAAGCTCCGTAGCCGCTACTTCTTTTTCAGGTATATCCGTCGGAAGCGCTCGCTGCTGGAATACCGTCTTGAAATGATTTTCCGCTTCATCTGCGGCTGCATCTCCCCAGTACATCTGTACGAAGGTGCGGGCAAGGCGCATCTTAGCATCGCGCGGATGAACAGCCCCTTCTTCTAGACCTTTTTCCAAACTTTTTAGCTCTTCAAGCGAAACATCTGTAGCCAGTTTATAATACTTGAGCATCAGCTCATCTGGAATCGACATCGCTTTGCCGTAGATTTCATTCGGCGGCTCGCTGATACCAATGTAGTTGCCCAAACTTTTGCTCATCTTCTGTACGCCGTCCAATCCTTCAATAATCGGCATTGTCAACGCACATTGCTGTTCTTGTCCGTATTCTTTCTGCAATTGTCGTCCCATTAGCAGGTTGAACTTCTGATCGGTTCCCCCCAGCTCCACGTCGCTTTCTAGCGCTACAGAATCGTATCCCTGCATGAGCGGATAGAAAAATTCATGAATGCTAATCGGCAAATTATTGCTATAACGCTTCTCAAAATCATCCCGTTCTAGCATCCGTGCCACTGTTATTTTTGCAGCCAGTTCGACAACATCGGCGAAGTTCATCCGTGAAAGCCATGTGCTATTGTAATGCACTTGAATTTTATCAGCATCAAGGATTTTCGCGAATTGCTCTACATACGTTGCCGCATTCGTCTTCACTTGCTCTTCCGTTAATTGCTTTCGGGTCTCTGATTTTCCTGTCGGGTCACCGATACGCCCTGTGAAGTCTCCGATAACCAACTGTACGACATGCCCAAGTTCCTGGAATTGCCGAAGTTTATGCAATACGACCGTATGCCCTACATGAATATCCGGCGCAGAAGGGTCCAGCCCCAGCTTTATATGTAACGGCTTGCCAGTAACGACCGAGCGTTCTACCTTTCTTTGCATCTCTTCTTCTGGTACGATCTCCGCCACTCCACGGCGAATAATCTCCATCTGTCGTGCAACTTCGCGTGCCTGCTCTTCCGTCAGACTGATTGTGCTTTGTTCACTCATTTCTGTTGCCTCCATTTTAAATTGATAAAAAAAGAAAAAACCACAGGTGCCTTTGCTCGTCCTTTTCCACACAGAAGCCAAACGGCCACTTTATGTCGCTTCGGGCGGACCGAAAAAGCATCTGGGTATCTCGGATAAAGGAAACTTTGGTACACGACTCGCACATTTTTCAAGTGATACAATTCGGAAGAAACGATATATCGTTTCTTACTCCATTAAAAAAACCCGCCCCAAAAAGGGACGAGTTTGCTCGCGGTACCACCCTTAGTTAAGGACTAAAGTCCTTCACTCAAACGGATAACGGCCTATGATTACTCATACGCCGTCCGCCCGCAAATAAGACAAGATGCGGTGCGGATTCACTCCTACGCTGTATTTCATCGCTTGGCTGGGCCGATTCACACCTTCCACCGACTCTCTGTTATTTCCAGTACTCAAGCCACTACTATTACGTATTCATTGCGAATACAATGATATTGTTTTGTTGTTATTCTCATAATAACTAAAAATAGTGCGAAAATGCAACATTTATCCTCTCCAGTCGTCTTTATGATATAATGTTGCTGTTATGTGTAAGGGGGAGTAATATGGAAAAACAAAACGGTTCCGCCAATACGTCGGACAGGCCGAGACGAAAGAAAAGCTTCTGGCATACTCTTCTCGTTATTTTCCAAGTCTCAGCCATTCTATTCTTCATGGGCGTATTGTTTGCGGGCGGTACCGCTGCCGGCTATGTGGCCTCGCTTGTCAAATCTGATCCGGTACGTAGTTATAATGAGATTTATCAGAAAATCTCTGCAAATAATCTCACCGGATTTGCGTATTTCAAAGACAAGACGATGATCGGCCAATTAGTTACACAAGAGGATCGGCGTCTCGTATCGCATAAAGAAGTATCACCTCATTTGATCAATGCCATCATTTCAACGGAGGATAAATATTTCTATGAACATAACGGAATTGTACCGACGGCAATTGCCCGGGCTGCTATCCAGCAAGTCACGAATTCGCCGATTCAAACCGGAGGAAGTACGCTAACCCAGCAACTTATTAAGCAAACCATCCTCTCTCCGAAGGTAACGCCGGAAAGAAAATTCAAAGAAATCTTCCTTGCTCTTCGTATGGAGCGAATGTTTAGCAAAGATCAAATTCTTGACGCCTATATCAATCGAATGTATTTCGGCAAAAATGCTAATGATTCTAAAGTATATGGGGTCCAGGCCGCAGCCAAGGGCATTTTTGGCGTGGATGCCAAAAATCTAAACGTTGCACAATCTGCCTACCTAGCCGGTATGCTGCAGGCTCCATCTTCGTATATTCCGTTCAAGGAGAAAGGTCTAAAACTCGGAAAGGAACGACAAAAAATCGTTCTTGGTCGAATGCTCGAAAACGGAAAAATTAACAAACAGCAGTATGATGAGGCACTTGCTTATGATATTAAAGCCCATCTTGCCAAACCATCTCCGAAAGCATTCGAGAAATATCCGTATCTTATGATGGAAATCGAAGAACGGGCAGCAAAAATTCTGCTTGATCAGGATTTCGAAAAGAATCCAGAGTTGAAAAACGATTCGTATTCCAAACTGCTGGAAGAAAAACGAATCGCCGTGCGGCAAGGTGGCTATCACATCCACACGACAATCGATAAAAAAATCTATGAAGAAATGCAAAAAATCGCAGCCGATCCTAATAACTTTGGACCGGAAAAGCCGGCAATCGGTGGCAAACGCATGCCTGAGCAAGTCGGAGCTGTTCTTATTCAAAACAAAACCGGAGCGATTCTGGGGATGATGGAAGGACGCAGCTTCAAAATCGAAAATACAAGCCATGTGACGGCTCCACGTCAACCGGGTTCAGCTATTAAGCCAATCGGTGTATACGCTCCAGCAATCGAGGAAAAAATTATTTCACCGAACTCTACGGTTGTTGATGAAGAAACTGTGTTCCCTGGCAACTGGACACCTAAAAACGCTGGCGGAAGCTTCAAGGGTCCAATGTCAGTACGCAGTGCTCTTGCCCAATCCCGCAACATCCCTGCGGTAAAAATCTATTACGAAACTGGCGTCCGCAAATCACTGGCATACGTTAAGAAAATGGGCGTAAGCACGATTGTGGATAATGACTATTATCTGCCGACAGCATTAGGTGGGTTTACTAGGGGTATTTCGGTGGAGGAAATGACAAACGCCTATTCCACTTTCGCAAATGATGGAAACTTTATCGATGCATATCTAATTGAACGTATCGATAATAGCGAAGGTGAAACCATTTACCAACATAAAGTAAAACCAACCCCTGTGTTCTCTCCGCAAACTTCATGGATGATGACTGATATGATGCGCGATGTTGTGACTGGAGGTACGGCTAGAAAGGTCGTCGCCCGTTATACGATGGGACGGGATGTAGCAGGTAAAACAGGAACGACCCAGGAAGACGGCGATAAATGGTTCGTCGGCTATACGCCGGATATTTCGCTTGGTGTATGGGTTGGCTACGATAAGAAATATAAACTCAACAGAAGTTCGCATGACAATGCGATGAGAATCTGGGGAAAAACGTTCTCATCCGTGCTGAAACTGAACCCGGATATCTCTCCGGCAGGCAATTATATGAAACGTCCGCCTGGTACGTCAACAGCTGCTATCTACAATGCTAATCTGGCAGCCTCTAAAAATCCGGCCTCCTATGGCAAAGTAGAGGAGAAAAAACCGGAGGAAGATACTAAGAAAAAAGAAGACTCGACGAAAACAGAGCAGACAGATGACAAAAAGACGGAAGAAGACGACAAGAAGCAGGAACAAGGTACGGAAACTTCTGGTGATAAGCAGGAGCAAGGCAAGCAAGACGATAAGAAAGACGGTTCTAAGGACGGCTCTAAGGACAGCAATAAAGATAGCAAGAAAGAAACCGGAAATAACTCTGATAAGAAACCAGGCAAGTCTTCAGATGAAACAACAAAAGAAAGTAAAGACAAAAAATCAGATAAGAAGCCAGACCACAGCATAGGTAAGAAAGATGACAAAAAAGGAGAGGGATAACCCCTCTCCTTTTTTTAATGGATAAGAAAATTAGTCTTCCATTGTAG
Source organism: Aneurinibacillus migulanus (assembly GCF_001274715.1). Taxonomy (GTDB): domain Bacteria; phylum Bacillota; class Bacilli; order Aneurinibacillales; family Aneurinibacillaceae; genus Aneurinibacillus; species Aneurinibacillus migulanus. The sequence goes on from NZ_LGUG01000004.1 coordinate 4,912,746, forward strand.
ACAAATCGCCTGTTGGCAAGCCTAATTCCCATGCTTTCAGAACACGACGCATAATCTTGCCGGAACGTGTCTTTGGTAATTTGTCACGCACTTCAATTTCACGCGGTGCCGCATGTGCAGCAAATCCTTCTTTTACAAACTTCCTGATTTCTTCAAGCAACTCATCCGAAGCCTCATATCCATCACGGAGCGCAATGAATGCTTTAATAATTTCACCACGTACCGGGTCCGGTTTACCAATGACACCAGCTTCTGCAACGGCCGGATGCTCTACGAGCTTGCTTTCAACCTCGAACGGTCCGACACGCTCACCCGCAGTCATAATGACATCATCGACACGTCCTTGGAACCAGAAATAGCCCTCTTCATCCATATAGGCCGAGTCGCCTGACACATACCAACCTTCAAGGCGGAAATATTCCTCATACTTGGACGGGTTATTCCAAATCTTACGCATCATCGATGGCCATCCTGTCTTAATGGCTAGATTCCCCATCCGGTTCGGCGGCAGCTCATTACCTTCATCATCGATAATTGCTGCCACAATACCCGGAAACGGCTTGCCCATGGAGCCTGGCTTAATCGGCATACTTGGATAGTTACAAATCAATTGCCCCCCCGTCTCCGTCATCCACCATGTATCATGAATCCGCTTGTCAAACACTTTCATTCCCCAATATACAACTTCGGGATTTAACGGCTCCCCTACGCTCAAAACATGGCGCAGGTTGGATAAATCATACTGCTTTACCACTTCGTCGCCTGCACCCATCAACATCCGGAATGAGGTCGGTGCGCTGTACCAGACCGTTACTTTGTATTTCTCAACAGTTGAATACCAATCCTGTGGGCTGAAACGACCACCACGAACGACATTAGTTGCTCCATTCAGCCATGGACCGAAAATGCCGTATGCTGTCCCGGTAACCCAGCCTGGGTCAGCCGTGCACCAATACACATCATCCTCTTGTAAATCCAATACCCACTTACCTGTCTGATAGTGCTGAATCATGGCGTTGTGTACATGTAGCACACCTTTCGGCTTACCGGTGGAGCCGGATGTATAGTGAAGAATAAGTCCATCTTCTCGGTCTACCCATTCGATTTCGAAATCGGCAGAAGCTTGTTCCATTTCTTTCTCATAGCTTATTTGGCCTTCTTCAAGAGTACCATCCCCACCAACAACAATAACATGCTTAAGAGCAGGCAGTTCTCCAGCGGGTACACGCGGCAGAAGGTCCGGTGTCGTAATAATAGCTACTGCCTCACTATCGTCCAATCTGTCACGTACAGCCCCTTGCATGAATGCTTCAAACAACGGACCGACGATAGCGCCAACTTTAATGATACCGAGAAGACTTACGTATAGTTCAGGACTTCGCGGCATAAAAATAAATACGCGATCACCTTTTGTGATTCCTAGCTTGCGCAGTACGTTTCCGAATTTATCAGAAAGCGTTTTCATCTCTGCAAATGTATATTTCTCATCGCGTGTCGCATTACTGTAGTAGAGCGCCACTTTATTTTCACGGGGAGTGCCTACATGCCGGTCAATAGCTTCGTGTGCCATGTTAACCTTGCCAGTCTCATACCAGGTGAATTGCTTCTCAGTGTCTTCCCAGCTAAATGTATTGTATACCTCTTCATAGGAAGGCATATTATAACCACTTCCTACGACAGGAAGCACTTTCTTGCTCATCATTTCTTTCATAACGATAGCTCCTCTCCCACTAAATTTAATCAAACCTACCTGAGTGTATATTCTCTTTCAATCTTGAAAACCCTCTCTCAAATTCGATTATATCAAATAATCTGTGAATTTATCAATTCTAATCGTTCACACCTTTTTCAAATTTATCATTGGCAAGCACATGAAAAGTATAAGATAATTTTTGCAAAAGAGAAAAATAACACAACAAGATTAAGATAAGGTGAATAAGATGGAACATCGTAAAACATTTTTCAGCCAAGAGATAAAAAAACCGGCGGGTCTCTTGCAATTTGAAGGTCCTGTGCATCCAGAACGTATTGCTTCTCTGCATATGGACGAAGGTTTGACGGCATTTCGCAGGCCCCCTCAACAACAAAGAGCGCTTGAGGGTATTGCAGAATTACCAGAAGGTCGTGTTATTCTAGCGATACATGACCATACAATTATAGGGTATGTGACATTTCTCTATCCTGATCCTATGGAGAGATGGTCAGAGGCAAAAATGGATAATTTACTGGAGCTCGGAGCAATCGAAGTAACGAAACGATTCCGCCATCAACACGTAGGAGAGGATATGCTTGCATTGGCATTCTGTGGTAATGCTATGGAAGATTATATCGTCTTTACTACAGAGTATTACTGGCATTGGGATTTGAAAGGGACTGGTCTCGATGTATGGGAATACCGAAAAATAATGGAGAAAGTAATGGCCTCGGTTGGACTCGAATGGTTCGCCACCGATGATCCAGAGATTTGCTCACACCCGGCTAACTGCATGATGGCGCGTATTGGCAAGCGTATAACACTGGAATCCGTCCAGGCATTCGATCGTATTCGCTTTCAAAATCGATATATGTATTAAAAAAATTCTTTACTATTTATAAGAAAAATGGAATAAAATGATAGATAAAAAAAAGAACTAGGGGGAGACTGCACGATGCTTGTGGAAGATATTATGAAGCGGGACGTAGTCACTGTTGAGCTGACAGACTCGATTCGACTTGCGCTGTTGAAAGTTCATCAGTATCGGATTCGTCATTTACCGGTTATCTCGCAAGGCAAACTAGTGGGCATTATTTCTGATCGGGATGTACGGGACGCCTGTCCTTCCATTATTGGCATACCGCGCGAAGATGATGAGCATGTTCTCAATACTCCCGTTTCTTCCATCATGCGCAAAGACGTAATTTGTGCTCATCCGCTTGACTTCGTGGAGGAAGCTGCTCTCGCCCTGTACGATAACCGCATCGGTTGTCTCCCGGTGGTGGTCGATGACGAATTGAAAGGCATCATTACGGAGACGGACATCTTGCATACCCTTGTCGAGCTCATGGGCGTGCACTATCCAAGTTCCCATATTGAAGTGGAAGTGGATGACCGGACAGGATTGCTCGCCGATGTCGCGGAAATCTTCAAAGAAGCCAAATGCAATGTTACCAGTGTGCTGGTCATGCCGGGTAAACACTTAGGGAAGAAAAACCTCGTGTTTCGAGTACAGACAATCGATCCGCGCCATCTTGTTTCTAAAATTGAAGAGGCCGGCTACCGTATTGTATGGCCCAGAGAATCAGAGGGATTAGTATGAAAATTAAAACTGCATTTATGTATAGCGATGAATATTTAACGTATTTTTTTAACGACGATCATCCGTTTAATCAGAAAAGGTTACGCATGACAATCGATCTCCTGCGTATGATGAATCTGCTCGATGATAACGATATTGTGGCACCACGTACAGCGACGGACGATGAACTGGCACTGATTCATGACCGACAATATATCAATATTGTTAAAGAATGCGGTCATACACAACAGGAAATTGCCATTGCTGGAAGCTTTGGTCTCGGTACAGAAGATTGCCCAGTCTTTGCAAATATGCATGAAGCTACGGCTCTCGCCGTGGGAGGAACGTTGCGCGCCGCAGAACTGGTTATGTCCGGGGAATACCGCCACGCCGTCAATCTGGCGGGCGGACTCCATCACGGCTTCCGTGGCCGGGCATCTGGCTTCTGCATCTACAACGATTGCTCCGTCGCTATTGCCTATCTGCGCCAAAAATATGATGCGCGTGTTCTCTATATCGATACGGATGCACATCATGGCGATGGAGTACAATGGGCGTTTTATGATGACCCTAATGTGTTAACTCTTTCCTTTCATGAGACAGGAAAATATTTATTCCCAGGAACCGGAAACATTACAGAACGCGGCGATGGACAAGGCTACGGCTTCTCCGTTAATGTTCCACTTGACGCGTTTACCGAAGATGAGTCCTGGCTTGAAGCGTATCATAACGTGCTTCCTACCGTGGCACGCGGTTTCAAGCCAGATGTAATTCTGACACAGAACGGCTGCGACTCTCACATCTTTGATCCATTAACCCATCTCTCTACTTCCATGCGCATTTATCAGGAGATTCCGAAGCTGGCACGTGAATTGGCGGACGAGCTGTGTGAAGGACGTCTCATCGCAACCGGAGGCGGAGGATACGATATTTGGCGAGTTGTGCCGCGTGCCTGGAGCTTACTGTGGGCCGAACTGTCGGGACAGCGTATTACGGACAATCTCTCTGTACCTAAAACATGGATTGAAAAATATCAGAGCGAGAGTCCTGTTCAGCTTGCCCCGACACTGCTAGATCCTGAAGGATTATTTCCACCAATCCCAAGACGCGCCGAGATTACAACCAAAAACAAAAATACGATTGAGAAGACCCTTCTCTACTGTCCTCGTGGATAAAGTAAAGCTTCCATCAATAGGCTCCATCGATGGTTAGCTGCATATATTGGAGTATTGCTACCCGTTGGACTAAGATAAATAAAAGCAACGCCTGCTAATTAAAATAAGCAGGTGTTGCTTTTTTATTTCTCTATCATAGAGTACAAGATTTAATGCTTGGTTGAATCCATAATACATACAATACGCTGATGAATGTATGATAGTTTATTTAACATTGATAAAAACTCTTCATTCTTACATGATTTATTTTGAGATAACACGCGTGCGATAACCTTAGCCTCCGTTTGCAATTCAACAACATTAATGCACTTATTAATTCTTTCGATAAATTCGATACTCATTTTTGTTTGAACTCTTTACTACGAGCGCATAATCCTCCTCTCACCATTTTCCTAACAGACCAATAAGAAAACAATTATAAAGTGAACCTTCACTCAGTAGGGGTTTTCTTCATCCCCTGCTGAATGTTAGTTGAACGTATCGGACCTTTAGGGGCAATTTGAATTTATTTATAAGCGGAATTTAGTCTCACCTTCTTTTTTATAGATAAAAGGGGTTAATTAATTTCCATCGTATACTAAGTCTTCTTTTTTCTTTCAGTATCAAAGTACCTCTCTCTTGCGATAATTCTCTTTCATTTCTTTATACTCACGTATCCAACGATATATGGTTTGACTATTTATACCGTATTTTCGAGCTACTATGCTGCATTTATGTCCCTTCATTACTTCGCTAACAACATTACGTTTAAGCGTTAAAGAGTAACTTCTTTTCATCTCCGTCTCCTTACCTTATATCTTTCATGCAAACCACATTATACATTACCCCGTATTGTATATGATTATCGTTGCAATAAAAAGGACTATACCTGATACCGGAATTACCGAATAGGAAATAGCCTTTGATCTCTAAAAAGAATTTCGGTAACCCGGCTATCTTCATTCCTGCGGAACCTTAGACCCGTGGCTTTGCGTCCCTATCTTTCAATAGGTTTGCCTTTATCATTTTATTTATTTTTATAACGACTAACTAAACCTTTATATTCGCACGAAACGATAGTCGCTAACTAAATCGTTCAGGCTTTCCCAGTAGATATCCCTGTCCTATATCAACTCCTAATAATTTAGCTATTGCAAGATCTTCTGATTTCTCGATTCCTTCTAATATTAAGTAAGCTTCATCTTTACAATAGCCCACTAATAATTCTATTAACCGTTGTTTTCTTGAACATACAGACAGATCAATTGAAAAATATCTATCCAACTTGATAAAGTCCGGTTCAAATTCTACAAGATTTTTCAATGAAGCAGAACCTTTGCCTACATCGTCCAGTGCAATTTGAAACCCATTTTGGCGCAGAAAAGAGAGCATATTACGCATCGATTTAACATCGTTTATTTCTTGGGATTCATTAATTTCTAAGACTATCTCTCCTTTGGATACGGCATAGTCGGAAAGCAAGCCATCCACGAAACAATGAAAATCAGGATGTAATAATGTAGAAGGAAAAATATTCACAAATACCGAAGTTTGCAACGCTCTATTCTTAGGTGTGTAGGAAACAACTGCCCTAAAAAGCGACAAAATATCAAGCTCATATAACTTATCAAGCCTTTCAGCGCTTTGAAACAGCAGCTCAGGCACAACAAAATATTGAGACCGTAAAAAAGCCTCATACCCTAATAAAGACCAATCAGAAAGAAAGTACAGTGGTTGATAGACATGATGAAACAACTTATTTTCAATAACCTTTTTAGTCTGTTCATCCAGAAACGCCTTTTTCATGAATTTTCAACTTCACCCCCTTTATATCTTCTGTTTTAGGGAAGAAATCACGGTCTCATTCTTTAATCTAACAAAATAGACATTTTGTTATATTAAATAGAAAAAATATCTAGTCCTTTTTTATTATAACCACTTCTAATTTAAAAATCGACATAGCTTTACAGTTAGGTTTTTTCTTTTTTTTTTGCTTTTCACAAACAAAATTTTTCCAATGCTTTATCGACCATATCGTCATTAATACCTATATATCTCATTGTGATTGAAGGGCTAGAATGCCCAAATATATACTGTAACAATGCTACGTCTTTTGATTGTTGATAAAAATGATACCCAAAAGTTTTTCGTAAAGTATGTGTACCGATAGGCCCCTCGACCCCGCAGGCTCTTGCTGCATTATTAATAATTTGCCAAGCATGTACACGGCTAATTGGCTTTCCACCCTTTTGAGAAGGGAATAAATACTCTGAATCAGCCATTTTTCTTGAATATCGCTCTATTTCATTCTTTAATGTCTGTGTTATTATGGTCCTTCTTATATTTTTAGTTTTCTTTTCTTGGATGATTAAGTGTTTTGTATATTTAACATCCATTACTCGTAAAGGCAAAATATCACTGATTCGAAGGCCTGAATTAATTCCAAAAATAAACAAAAAATAATTTCTATAGGAACGACGTAATAGGTAATTTTTTATTTCTTGTATTTTCTCAATATCACGTATTGGTTCAACAGCATTTGCACCTTTTCTTGTTGTCATAAAAGCCACTCCATTATGTGAGTAAATATTTAACTAATGATTCAATATGTTATATTATCTCATTCTATTTGTTTTTTGGATATACTAAAAAGCCTTTATTTTAAAGGCTTTTTAGTATTTTCTAGTACGATTTAAAACATAACAAAATGTCTATTTTGTTAGGTTCTTCTCCATATACATACAAAAAATAAGGATTTGCTAAATGAATGGACGGCCAAGAATATGAAATGTAACGGTAGAATCGTTAGTGTTATTATTATTTTAATTAACTCAATCATTTGGAATGTATCTCATTGGAGTAGTTATAAGTCTGTACATGTAGATGTATTTCACTTAGCAGCTACCTTCGTATATATAGCAATTGGCTGGTATCTTGGAAAAAAATACGATGAAGCAAAATTTTATTCCGAAAAAGATCCGTTAACCAATACCTATAATCGTAGGTTCATGAACAGGATATTTCCTAAATTAATAGCCGAGGTGCGCAAAAACAAAAAACTACTACATGTATTTGTAATTGATATTAATGACTTTAAACGTATAAATGATACATATGGGCATGAGACGGGGGATCAAGTTCTAGAGTATATTTCCGGTCTTTTGAGAAAAGCCACAAGAAAAGAGGATATGATTATACGTATAGGAGGGGACGAATTCGTCATTTTGATACCTTCTACACAAAAAATCGAAGCGATTACGCTGCCAAGACACTTTAAATGCCACCTGCATAATTCAGTCTCCCCTTTTACTATCCATATTTCTATTTCAATTGGTCATGCTACATATCCTGAAGCAGGAGAAACTCTTAGTGAATTAATTCAGTCCGCAGATAAAAGTATGTATGAATATAAAGTTCAGCAAAAAATTAACGTATAGCAGAATAAAGATTATTATACATATCAAAATGTTTGATAATCCTATTCCGATAAACAAGCCTTCTTGGTACTATCAGAAGGCTTGTTTTATATCACATAAACGAAGAGTTACAAGTCTTACCTTCTTTCCAAAAGCAAATAAATGTTATCAAGGGTGTTGATTATCCAGTACGATCCAGAGTGGATTGTCACCACACTGTGCCCCAAACGGGCGTCGGTTCGTCTCCCGCACGGAAGCGTAGAGGGCCGCTTTTTACCCCCACCAGGCGGCTGTGTCCCTTCCTTGTGAGAAAAAGACGAGGGAACACGCCGACGCATGCATCTTATTTCTTCCGATATATGGATAATCAACAGGTGTAAACTGTTATGAGACATTCAACCGCTAACTGATACCTGCCTTGCCAGGCCCTACACTCCTGCTTTATACAGCCCTATCTTTGGATAGTAATGCAATAATCGCCATACCACATAGAAGCAAAATAAACAGGACAAGAATACCCCAATGGGCTGAAAAATTTCCTGACAGTGCGGGGAATGGCTGCTGTAGGGCACTCCTGCTGTTGATATTAATAATGTCTCCTCCGACTAACTCGTAACCCCATTTGCTAACGGCCAGATTAAATACGGCTTTTATGTATTCAGGCTTTACATGAGTGATAGGTACGAGCGCTCCTGACAAAATAATTTGAGGAACGAGGACAATAGGGACTGTGCTAAGCGCTTTATCGGAATTAGAAGCAATAGCCGATATAACCAGACCCATCATCCCTCCTGCCAGTGAAAGCAGAAAAAAGGCCAAAACGTTGTACCAAAACTCCGGCAGATCAAGACTGTACGCAACAATAGAGACAAGTAGCAGCATTTGTACTAAGGAAATAGCAGATAATACTCCAATTTTTGATAACAGATAAGGAACAATCCGCACACCGGCTAACCTCTCTCTTCTGTAAATCGCCTGTTCTTTCACAATTTCCCGCGCCGCATTGGAAGTTCCCAACCATATCGAGGTAAATACCATTAAGGCGACACAGTTGGACATAAAACTTCTTCGATTTTTCTCTTCCTGAATGTTTTGCTGCACTTCTTCTACTTTTCCTGCTGCTACAATCTGCTGGGTAATCTCCAAATCCTGTGGCCGATAGTCGCTATACCTGAATGTGGGCGCGCTGTGATAAAAAGCAAGGACAAGCAAAAAAGGAATAATGAAGGCTTGAAGGCATAAGATGAAGAGGTTTTTTCTATCTCGGCTAAGGAGCCGTATATAGCGCCCAGTTAAAATCCTCCATTGTTCAAAAAACGAGGAATGAAGGGCCCTCTTTTCTGCTGTAGTTTTCCCTAGACTCTCGCCTATTGTTCGTTCGATTTGCTGTGGTCTGTTTCTGATTCGATTTCGATATTTCCTATAAATGGCCGATCGTTTATATTCCTCGGCCCAACTCTTCGAATTCTTTTCCCTGTCAAGCTTTCTATAGATATCTACAAAATCCTTCACATCGAAGTGAGCTAGCGCTTCAGATGGAGAACCGAAAAAAGCTAATTGTCCTTCCCGAGTAAGAAAGACAAGTTTATCACACATTCTAATGTTCGCGGTGGCATGAGTAATCATGATAATCGTGCTACCCTTCTGCTTCAGCTCCCTAAGAAGTTCCATCATCGCTCTCTCTAAATCCGGGTCAAGCCCTGAAGTGGCTTCATCAAGAAAAAGAAGACCCGGCCTCGTTAATAATTCAACACCTATGTTTACCCGCTTTCGCTGTCCACCACTTAAATCCTTGACAGGCACTGAACGCTGCTCTGTTATTTTTACCTCTTTTAGCACCTCATTTACTCTCCCCGTTATTACGCTTTCTGGTGTACCAGTCGGAAAGCGCAAGCGAGAAGAATACGTAAATATCTCTTCTACCGTTAAATCGCTATGCACAATATCATCCTGTGGTACATACCCAATAGAAGTGCGAAAATGCTCATATTCCTCATATAGATTTCGCCCATTAACCCGGATCTCTCCCTCTGTCGCCGGATAAATGCCAGATAATGCGTAGAGTAACGTGCTTTTTCCTGCACCACTGCTACCTAGTACCGCAACAAACTCACACGGCTCGATAACAAAATTAATATCATCTAACAGTTTCTTTTCTCCGTGTCGTGTCTTTACTATCCTAGTCAAGTGACTGACTTCTACCAGAAGAGAATTGGACAAAGAAGACGGGTTTTTCTGGGTAACTTGCCCTACGCTATCCCGTAATCCCGGTATATTCAATAGATTAGCAAGCGATCTGTCGTTTTCAATTTCCATTTCGTCCCCTCCTTCAGCAACTGGCGCGCTAGACATTCTTATTTTCTGTGCCCGAATCATTTCCTACTATTCATTTCTTAACACCATTTTTTAAATTTATACAATGTCAGCTTGTTATCAGGTAGAAAATGATAGGACCGTGGCTTGAATGGAGGAAATTATATGCGGATAAAGGATAACTATCCTACATAAATTACACTTGATATTTTGACAGGGTAGCGTGGTTAGAAGGAGGTAGGTGATTCAGAAAAAGAAGAGGTTGGATGCGCCCTGCGCTCCAGCAGAAGAAAGGCAAACGTATCTTTTTCCAACCGCTCCCGCCCACCGCCCTTCCTTCTTTTCTTCCCTCTCACCACAAGAATTTGTCGGTGTATCAAATCAGATGCATATAAGCTAACAGCCCGCCTAACATCAGGCGGGCTTACTTTTACAAGGGAATAGAAGGTTGCGGACTTTCAAGCGTCTGCTCACCAGACACTCGATTTTCTGTTCGAGAAAGCCAGGCGGCATCAACGGTGGCCACAGAAACGATATCTCCGGTAGTCGCAAACGCTTCATCATGCGGAGTAATGGAAAAAAAGAGTTTTATACACTTATTCCCTATTCTAATTTTATATTGTTTGAATATAAGATCCCAATGGATGAATATCCGCAAAACAAAAAGCACCCAACTCATTAGGTGCTTTCAGCTTTTTTCAAAAGCTAGATTCTTATTACAAATGTGCTAGCATATTTTTTACGATTTCATATGAGCGCTGTGAAGCTAACTTTGTAAATTCAGGAAAATTCACATGTGCCGATCCGTCTGCCTTGTCCGACATAGAACGAATGACAACAAACGGAATTTCATTCATGACGCACACCTGGGCAACAGCCGCACCCTCCATCTCCGTGCACATCCCTGCCATCGTCTCATGCAGTTCTCGTACCTTATCACGGCTTGCAATAAACTGATCGCCGGAAAGAATACGGCCGGTCATTGTTCTCCCTTCCGCTACTTGTTCGCTCGCCTTCACAGCTGCGTCTATCAATTCTTGGTCAGCACGGAAAATTGAAACATCGGTAAAAGGAATCACGCCGCGTGGAAAGCCTAGCGCAGTCACGTCCATATCATGGTGCTGACAATCCATAGCTACCACAATATCGCCGATTTCTAGCTCTGGATGGAGCGCACCTGCCACACCCGTAAAAATCACCGCACCTACTTGAAAGGCGTCAACAAGAATTTGTGTGCAGACACTGGCGTTCACTTTGCCGACGCCGCACTTACACAGCACAACCTCTTTGTCCTCCCATCGCCCCTCATAGTATGTAATTCCGGCTTTGCGCGTCTCACGCACAAGGTCCATTCCTTCTTTATACAACGCAATTTCTTCGTCCATCGCTCCGATAATTCCGATTCTCATACCTTCTCCCCTTACTCCGCTTCTTTTTCTGCATCACGCCGTGCATTCTCTTTGGTTGACTGCCGTTCTTCGATGCGGTGTGGAAGAATGACAATATGATTCTCCACTTTCTCGTTGTTCATATATTTGGTTAGCAGACGCATAGCCACCGCACCAATGTCATACATCGGTTGAACTACAGTCGTCAGACGTGGACGTACCATTTCTGCAAGACGAATGTTATCGAAACCGATTACATCTACATCTTCCGGTACACGAAGACCACGGTCTTGAATACCGTGAATAACACCAACCGCCATCTCATCGCTGGCCGCAAAAATCGCTGTCGGCTGTTCCACCAGCGACATGAATTGTTCCACCGCATCCAGGCCGGACTCATAACGGAAATTGCCGTTATACACGTAGCTATCTTTAAAGGTTAATCCCGCTTCATCCAGCGCTTTCTTATACCCTTCAAAACGACGCATACCTGCCAGCGGATCGATAAGCGGACCGGTTACCATGGCGACGCGTTTGTGACCTTTTTCAATTAGATATTTCGTCGCATCATATCCGGCTTCATAGTGACTAATATCGACAGACGGCAATTGTCCTGTTGGATCTTTTGTTCCCGCCAGAACAATCGGAACAGAAGCGGTTGTAAATACCTGCATATGGTTCTCCGTAATTTCTCGGCCCATGAATACAATCCCGTCCACCTGCTTCTCTAGCAGCGTGTTCGTCAAATGCAGCTCACGCTCGATCCGCTCATCCGAATCACATAGAATAATGTTATACTTATACATGCTGGCGATATCATCAATCCCACGCGCCAATTCGGCGAAGAAAGGGCTTGCGATATCGGGAATGACCACTCCGACTGTAGTCGTACGCTTGCTCGCCAGGCCACGGGCTACTGCATTCGGACGATATCCAAGCTGTTCAATGGCAGCAAGCACCTTTTTTCTTGTGGAAGGTTTCACATTCGGGTTTCCGTTCACGACACGAGAAACGGTTGCCATTGAAACACCCGCTTCCCTTGCCACGTCATAAATTGTAACTGGCAATCGTAATTCCTCCTACTGTTATAGTTTGCTGTAATGTAAACAATGAGTTTTCATTCATTTTCATAATTTTTCACTTATCATATTATAAATTACCTTCGTATGCAATCGGATTCACATATTATTTAATAAAAATAGAAACAGACAAACCTAAATTATTGTAACAGGCTTGTCTGCACACTCTATCGTTCTTTTTTATTACCGATATACGGTCCAATACCGCCTTGGCTAATCGCTTTATGAGCGACTATCCAACGATCGTTTTCATTGTTTTTCATTAACGTATATTGAATCCGGTATTTCTGACCGGTATCCACTGTGCCCATGTATTCTGCAATTGCAGTATTTTTATAATACGATGTTATGCGCGTCTGTGGAAGCTTCATGGATAGTGGACTAATCTGACGAAAAGTCGGATTGACGGCAAGGTTCTGACCCGGTATAGAATAATTCAAATCAACCGTTTCGTGCGTAAGCTGCGTAGCCAGTTGTTCGCTCCAATTCTGAGCATAATAGTCATGCAACTGCTTTTTGCTCGTAAAATCCATATACGTATGAACAGGTTGATTTTTGATATATGAGACTTTTATACGTTGCGTAGTGTGCTGCACTTTTTGTTCCGCTTCCCGGATGGCGCTCAACAGCTCCTGACGCTGGGCCCGCGTTACGTTCGATTGCTCACGTTCGAATGACATCGGTCCTTCAATCGGGGTCTTGCCCTGCTCGCCTTGAATCTTCTGTCCCCCGCATCCCGTGGCGGCAAACGATACCGCAAGAAGCGCGGTGAAAAGAAAGCGTGTCTGCTTGTGCTGTCGCGGCATATACGTCACCTTGTTTCCCATAAAGATTAATAATCCTAGGTTGTGCATCCCCCTCATTTTTTATGTAATAAATACAAAGAAACACAAAAAGACCGCCGGGAAATTGGGCAGTCTCTTAATTGATTATTATAGAGGATGTTCAAAAAGTCCGGGAAACAGAGCTACGAATTTCTGCGTTGCATCGCCCCTCCGCTGCTCGGGTCTGCCGCGCCTTGAACTTCACGACTCTTGTTTGTCCTCCTTTTTGAACACGCTCTTATAGCACCGGCGCACTTTCTTTATAGAGGCCGGATTCACGAAGCTTGGCTACAAATTCATTAAATTGTGGAATATTGATTTGTTGTTTGGCATCAGAGAGTGCTACATCCGGATCTGGATGCACTTCAATCATAACACCGTCTGCACCAACAGCCAAAGCGGCTTTCGCAGTTGGCAACAAAATGTCACGGCGTCCTGTAGAATGCGTTACATCAACGAATACCGGCAAGTGCGTCTCCTGCTTCAAAATCGGAACAGCAGAGATATCGAGCGTGTTGCGTGTCGCTTTTTCATATGTGCGGATTCCACGCTCGCATAGCATAACCTGGCTATTTCCGCCAGATACAATATACTCAGCGGCATGAATGAATTCCTCAATCGTTGCAGACAATCCTCGCTTCAACAGTACCGGCGTATTCACACGTCCGGCGGCTTTAAGAAGCTCGAAGTTCTGCATATTACGCGCACCGATTTGAATTACGTCCACGTATTGGGTCGCCATCTCAATATCGGTCGGCGTTACGATTTCACTTACTACTTTAAGACCAAACTCATCTGCAACCTGACGCAGAATCTTCAAACCTTCCTCGCCGAGACCCTGGAAATCATACGGGGATGTTCTCGGTTTGAATGCACCACCACGTAGCAGCGTAAGGCCGTTTGCCTTGAGCGTTTCTCCTATCTGACGTACTTGTTCGTATGATTCTACCGAGCAAGGTCCGGATACAAGTACAGGATCTCCACCGCCGACCTCCACTGGTCCGAGTGTAACGACCGTATTTTCTTTTTGCTTTTTACGGCTTACGAGCAACGCTTTTTGCGTTTCGTCTTTCTGCAGATCAAGAGAGGCCTTGAAGATTTGTTTAAATAAGTGCTGAATGGCGCTATCCTTGAAAGGGCCTTTATTATTCTCCACAATCAGGTTCAGCATTTGACGCTCCCGCTCAGGATCAAAACGGTTAATCCCTTGTTTAAGCTTCACCTTTCCAATTTCCTGCACCAACTCAGCTCGTCTGTTAATCAGCTCCAAAAGCTGCAGGTTGACCGCATCCAAATCGCTACGAAGCTGCTCTAACTTTTCGTTGCTCATCTTCTCTCCACCTCTTGTACTTTTTTCAGATAATTTTCAAAAAATATTTAACCTGTATTATAACTTATTCTTTTTTCTTTGTCAGCCTTTCTATGAAAATAGAAAAAAGGAATTTCTTACCCTAAAGCGAATACCTTACATATTCCCTAACTGCTAGAGAGGGATACGCTTTTCATTGGAGGAGTTGCAATGTATGTATATAGAAAATAACAATCACATATTCGCGCTAGACATCGGGACGCGAAGCGTAGTTGGTCTACTGGCAGCACCCGTTCCAGGAGGAAAGTTCGCCGTCCTTGGTTATGAACGCGAAGAGCACGAGGAACGTTCTATGCTAGACGGTCAAATTCACGACGTGATGGCGGTAGCCGATGTAATTACCCGTGTAAAACAACGGCTTGAAGATAAGCTGAACGTTACACTTACGAATGTAGCCGTAGCCGCGGCTGGCCGCTCCCTTCATACACAGCGCATCGATGTGGCACAGGATATTTCTGGATTGGGCCAGCTTGCGCACAATGACATTGTCGCGCTTGAATTGACAGCTGTCCAAAAGGCGCAGCACATTCTGGCCGAAGAACATAAAGCAAATGATTTTAACCAATATTATTGCGTAGGATATAGCATCGTTAATTATTATTTGGACGGTGAAATGATCGGTAGCCTGGTGGAACAACGTGGAAGCGAGGCACGGGTGGAAGTCATCGCTACATTCCTGCCTCGCATGGTCGTCGACTCCCTCATTGCTGCCCTGAAACGCGCTGGCTTAGAGATGCGCGCCCTTACTCTGGAGCCAATCGCCGCTATTAACGTTCTCGTACCTTCGACAATGCGTCGCCTAAACGTTGCGTTGGTGGATATTGGGGCAGGCACATCTGATATCGCTATTACAGGGGAAGGAACCGTAACCGCCTATGGCATGGTGCCAACCGCTGGAGATGAAATTACTGATTCACTCAGCCAGGCGTATCTGCTGGATTTTACCGTAGCCGAAGAAGTAAAACGTAAGCTGGCAGAACAGGAAGAAGTTACATTTTCTGATATTCTCGGTATGGAGTCCACCTATTCCCGCGACGAAATCATCGGACAAATCGAACCTGATATCGATAATCTGGCAGACTTAATCAGTGAGCGTATTATGGAGTTAAATAGTCGACCACCGCAGGCGGTCATGCTTATCGGCGGTGGAAGCTTAACACCACGCCTGTCAGAGAAGATCGCAGAACGCCTTCGTCTGCCCCAAGCCCGTGTAGCTGTCCGCGGAACTGACGCTATCCAATCATTTACAGAAAAAGTCGATCTAAGGGGACCTGAATTCGTTACGCCGCTCGGTATTGCAGTAGCTGCAGAGAAACATCCGATTAAATACTTAACCGTGTATCTAAATGAAGAACCTCTGCGCATTTTTGATTTGAAACAAATGACTGTAGGGGACGTGCTATTATATGCCGGAGTAGATATCAAGCGATTGCACGGCCGTCCCGGATTGGCGATGACCATTCATATAAATGGAAGAATGAAGATTATACCAGGCGAGCATGGCACCGCTCCTGTTCTCTTGCTAAACGGCGAGTCCGTTGCATTGGATACGCCTGTGCAAGAAGGGGATCGTTTGAGCTTTACACCGGGACAAGACGGTGCCCCAGCCTCCGCTAAGCCAATCCAAATTGCGGAAAATGAAAGTATAGATACGTTGGATGTTCAGTTGAATGAAACTCCACTGTCGTTATCTCCCCTGGTGCTTATTAATGGACAGGAAGCAGACTGGGATACGCCGCTTACAGACCGTGATGAGATAGAGATCCGTCTTCCGGCTACATTGCGTGAGGTTTTGACAGAGGCAGAAGCGTACACCACCGATATGGAGAGGCATCGGATTCTTTATACTGTAAATGGACAGGCTGCGCATTACGAATATTCAGCCTACCTATTTACAATCAACGGACAAGAAGCGCAACTGGACAATAAAGTGAAGAAAAACGACGTAATCAGCTATCAAGCGCAAGCTGTATCGCTGCCTTCGATTAAGGATGTGCTGCCACTTACAGAGCAAACTGAAATACATACGCTTGTTACATTTAATGGTCAAAAAGTTCAAATCCCTTCCAGCGAGATGGAGATTTATCTGGATGGCGAGCGTGCCATGCTTACCGACCCCATTCGTGCGCATGCATCGATTACTGTAGACGTTCGCTTTAAGCAGGAGCCTGTATTCAGCGACGTATTTCGTTATGTAAGTGACAACCTGCACGCCACCGAACCGGGAAAAAACCTTGTCATTACGATTAACGGAAGCCCTGCATCCTTTCAGGATCCAATTAAAACAGGAGATATATTGGAGTTCGAGTGGAAATAAATATGGACAGCTACCTCATTTCACTTAATTCTGCTATGCACGCCAAAATGAGGGTGTAATTACTATAGAAAGGGGTGTAAGGACATTTGTTTCCCTACACCCTCTTCTATTGCATATCAGCACGAAGCACCTGTCTTTCCGCTTCGTTCTTATGCAATGGATTCCTTCAAATTCTTCTCCGTAATATTCCAGTGTGAAGTATGCCATGCAACGCTGTCGTTCTTAACATAAAGCACCTGTGGGGATTCATGTTTCACACCGAAGCGTTCTGCGATTTCATTAGACACCGGACGGGCTGTCTGTACGATGACAAGCGCCCACGGTTTAATACCTTCCTGTTCTGCGTACTTCATGAATTCATCATATGCTTGACTGCTGATCGGGCAAGTCGTACTATGCTTTAATAGAACCGCTTCTGGATTTTCTTGTAAGAATCGGTCTAATTCCTCCACTGTTGTTAGTTCCTTCATATCTTTCCCTCCTTTTGCTCGATTGGCTTTTCTTTTCTATCATATCACACTTACCACATGGGCCAACCGATTGTACACTCTTTATCTTGATAAGGGAAATTTCACTTTATTGTCTGGCGGATCGCTCCGCTTCCGTCTTTATTGCCGACGCTTCCGCAGCTTGCCATGCGGTCACTGTTTGTTGCAGATTTTGATAAGTCTGACTGGCTTGCTCTGCTACTTGAATCACCTCATCCGGCAACGCATAGCGTGGAGCTGTCCAGCCGTTAGCCGTCATCACCTGGCCAATGGCTGCCACGTTCTGCGCTGAATGACTCAACAGTTGCTGAAAGCCCTGTCGAAGCTCTGGGCAACTTGTCTCTGAAATAGTTTGCGCATAAGCTGTTACCATCATTTTTTCGTATGCCAACAATTCTGTTGCGATTTGTTTATCTGTCACCGGCATTATTTCGTCCCCTTCCTATTGGACTCCCTGCGGTGGATGCTGATGCTGATTGAGCATCTGGCACAGCAGCTGATAATTCTTCTGGTGTCGTACCGCCATCTGTCCACATACTTCTTTTAGCTCTGTCGTTACGGTATGAGTAGCAGCATTCATATATGTTTCACATAACATTTCTTCCTGACTCATTCGTGCTTCCAATTGCACTAACTCTATCGCGGTTAGTGGTTCCATATGCATCTTCTGTACCATATTTTTATCCTCCGGAAAGAATCAATTCGTATGTTCTATAGTTTCTCCAAATTTTCCGGGCTTCTTCATACAAATGCTGTCAATAACAATTGAGATATTTCACGGATTCGTGCATAATAAGGAAGGTTGAGGTTGAAAAGTAGAATGTGTAAGATTTCAGAAGAGGTGGTTACAGATATGAAAAAAACAGTAGTGGTAATGCAAGGTGACCAGACCGGACAAGAGCTTCTCGATGAAGCACTGCGTGTACTACAGCCAGATGTTATCGGCTTTGAAATTGATTTTGAAACGTATGACTTAAGCCTTGAAAACCGTAAAAAAACGAACAATGAAGTGGTTCATGAAGCAGCTCGTGCTATGAAACGGACAGGCTTTGGCCTTAAAGCAGCAACTATTACGCCAGAAGAAAAAGGCTCTGTAGGAAGCCCGAACGCTATCCTTCGTCGGGAAATCGACGGGAAAGTTATCCTTCGCACAGGTCGCCGTATTCCAGGTATTCGCCCGGTAGCTGGCGCATATGCTCCGATTTCTGTCGTGCGCATGGCCGTTGGCGATGCATATGGTGCAAAGGAATGGCGTGAAGGAGACGGCGTAGATGAAGTCGCTTATCGTACAGAAAAAGTAGACCGCAAAACATGCCGTGCAGTTGCAGAGTTCGCATTCCGTCACGCACAAAAAACGAATGCTAAAGTATTCGGTGGCCCAAAATATACGGTAAGCCCGGTATATGAAGGCATGCTGAAAGAAGAGATGGATGCTGCCAGCAAGCGTTATCCAACGGTTAAATACGAACCGCAATTAATCGATGCTACCTACGCGCTGCTGTTGTCCTCTGCAGGCGATGCGATGGTTATCCCGGCACTGAACCGTGACGGTGATTGCTTGAGCGACATGGTACTACAAATGTTCGGTTCCATTGCGGGTGCAGAGTCTGTTCTGCTCGGATTCGACGAAGAATTCAATACGCAGGCCGTTATGGTGGAAGCTCCGCACGGTACCGCTCCTGCGCTTCAAGGCAAGAATATTGCTAACCCAATGGCCATGATTCTTGCTTCTGCTTCTCTGCTCACATACTTCCATGATCAAAAATCTACTATGGCTTCCCGTGCTATTTACGAAGCAACGATTGAAGCAGTAAGCCAGGGCGTGCGCACTGCCGATCTTGGGGGAAGCGTTACGACGAGCGAGTTTACAGACAATGTAATCGAACGTGTAAGAACAAAGCTTGATGTATGGTCTACTATGCAAAATTTCTAATTTCACGTTACATTGTACAATGAAGTAATGAAAGGTCCCCTTCTCACTGAATGAGAAAGGGACCTATTACTTTGTAAAACAAACAATACAAATCCAGCAAACAGTAAAACCCCTAACCATCGAATGGGCAGGGGCTTTTTTATAGCCTCTTATGCTTTACGGTTTTTCCTCTTTGCTGCAATGAACATTGTGGTTAACAAAATGAGCGGAATCGCCATGGAACCAATTAACCCAAAAATTGCAATTTGTTGCCCACCCATATGAGCGTACCCCCCTGTACTGATTTGATTCTATTGTAATAGAATAAGCTAGGAAAAGTCTACCAAACTCCAGGCCGCTTCATAGGATTCGCTCATATTTCTCAATAATTGTAAAACTTTATTCACAATTTCATTGTTGTGTCCGTCGTAGCGTCTCTATAATCTGATACTGCCATAATGTATCTCCAAGCGACTGCACGAGAAGGTACAAATCCAGCCATTCATCCACGTCAAACGAAATCTCAGACGTACAGCCCTCCAGCATCATACGAGTAAATGCAGAATGCTCGGCAAACGAAATCGCTCTTTGCTCTCCTACCATTCGAAGATGCTGCAGACACTGCTTTAAATCTTCCTTTACTTGTTCTACAAGTTCGTGATGCTCACAATAGCAGCATCGGTACATTGGCACATGTTCAATTTGCGTATGGTTCATATACACGAGCTTACGTAAATATAAATGCATCACATGGTTACAGCGCGTACACTGTTTTTCCATTGTTCTTCCCCTTTCCCATTACGGCACCGTTGTGTCAATTGCCATATATGTATTCAGGAAAAGGAAATTTTAACCCATCTTAATAACGGGCGTTAATTTTTTGACATGAAGGGCAAATCGCTACTTTGGCGGTAGCGCCTTGCTCATCCTCCACGGCATACCCCTTGAGACTTGCATCCGAATCACAGTATATGCATCCAGATGAGAAATCCATGTCAAAATTCGCTTTCCAGGCATAAGGTCTGAAAATCTGCCCTGTGTAAATTGACAGCGGCGTATCATTCATTGTGGGACCTCCTTATGTTCATCAGCATTCAAATTCCGATATTTTCTAGCATAAACAAAAGCTGTCTGCTTTATACGAATTGCAAGAAAATAATTACCTTCACATTGTCCCAGCCGCTACATACACTATTATAAATAACGTTTACTGCTAAGTGGCATGCTCATTCATCTATATTCTTTTATTCAGACAGGAAGGAGGAAAACGATTGAAACGAAAAACCTCGCATGTTATGCGTACTTTCCGTCAGCCTTCCTATATGCATCCTGCCAACTATTTCGTCCCCATTGTGGAAAAAGCAAAGCCGGCTATCATTTCTATTACGACGGAAGATTATGCCGTAAACCGAAAAATGACAAAAATCCTCCATCAATTTCTATTTCCTAACTCTCAGGCGCCGAGTAAGGAGGTACGCCGCAGCTTCGGGACCGGGTTCATCATTCACCCACGTGGTTACGTATTGACGAGCGAGCATGTGGTCCATAACGCAAAAGCTATTCATGTCAAATTAACTTCTGGAGAAATGAAGCAGGGAGAAGTAATCTGGCGCGATCAGGCCCGCGATCTTGCCCTTCTTCATATCGCAAGTCGAGGTGCTCTTCCCGTACTTCCTCTCGGCTCTTCTACCGAAACCCAGGTAGGTGAACTCGTTATCTCTATCGGCAATCCCCTCGGCCTTGAAAATACGGTAACAACCGGTATTATCAGCGCAAAAAACCGGCCGGTACAAATCGCCGGCCGGAAGTATGAAGATATTATTCAGACAGATGCCGCCATTAATCCTGGCAACAGCGGCGGGCCGCTCATCAATATGAACGGTGAAGCCGTCGGCATGAATGCCTTTATCATCCGGGACAACCATGGGCTCGGCTTTGCCATCGGTATTGATAGTATTAAACCGCTCATCCGTAAATTTCTATAAAGGAGTGTGTTACTCGTACGAAGTGCTGGTAAATTCTACATCTGGATTCTTTTCTTTTGCCCAGCGCTCGGCGAACTCATTCTCAAGCAGTACGACTAGCCTGCCTTCTCGATCACGCACTGTCAGGCTTCCTCCATACTGGATTAAATTCAATTCATGTTCCTTTTTATCTCCTTTTATCCAGCGGGCCAGCGAATAGCCTAACGGTTGCACTTCAACCTCTACGCCGTATTCGCCTCGCATTCGGTGTTCGAACACTTCAAGCTGCAACTGGCCTACGACGCCAAGAATGAGCGTCTCAGCGCCGGGAGCAGCCGTGGTGAAATATTGGACAGCCCCTTCTTCCGTTAACTGCTGCATGCCTTTATGGAACTGCTTATGCTTCATTGCATCTTTCGCACGCACCCGGGCAAAAATCTCCGGGGAAAAATGTGGAATTCCACCAAAAGAAAACGCTTGATTGCCTTCCACAAGCGTATCCCCGATGCCAAAAGTACCGGGATCAAACAAACCTATAATATCACCCGGATATGCATCCTCTACAATATTGCGTTCCTGAGCAAGAAATTGCTGAGGTTGTGATAATTTGACCCGTCTTCCAGTACGGACATGCTGAACGGACATGCCTCGCGTGAACGTCCCCGATACGATGCGCAAGAACGCAATACGATCACGGTGCGCCGGGTTCATATTCGCCTGGATTTTAAAAATAAAGCCGGAGAATTTATTACTATCCGGAGATATCTCTCCCTTATCACTCATACGCGGAGCGGGAGCGGGCGCCAACCGCAGGAAATATTCCAGGAACGCTTCCACTCCAAAATTTGTTAGCGCGCTCCCAAAGAAAACAGGCGTCAGTAAGCCGCTGTCGATTTTTTCTTTGTCGAACGGATCTCCTGCAATGTCTAGCAGTTCAATATCCTCTTCAAGCTTCGCATACAACGACTCTCCGATAATCGACTTTACTTTCTCATTGTTCTCTTCATCCTGGAACAGGGGAATGATATTACGTTCTTTCTCCCCGCGCTTAAACAGCTCCACATGTTGCTTTTCCCGATCATATATGCCCTGGAAGTCTATGCCGGAGCCTATCGGCCAACTCATCGGGCAAGAACGGATGCCGAGTACTTCTTCCAGTTCTTCAAGAAGAGCCAGTGGTTCCTTCGAATCCCTATCCATCTTATTGATAAATGTGAAAATCGGGATTTTACGCATACGACACACTTCAAACAGCTTAATCGTTTGCGGTTCTACCCCTTTAGCCGCATCAATCAACATAACCGCGCTATCAGCCGCTGTTAACGTACGATACGTATCTTCACTAAAGTCTTGGTGTCCCGGTGTATCCAGAATATTAACAGCATACCCGTCATAAGAGAACTGCATAACGCTTGATGTAACAGAAATGCCGCGCTGCTTCTCGATTTCCATCCAATCTGATGTCGCTTGTTTTGATTTGCGGCTTTTCACCATACCTGCCGTATGAATCGCACCGCCGAAGTACAGTAATTTCTCAGTCAATGTCGTTTTACCTGCATCAGGGTGCGAGATAATTGCAAATGTTTTTCGTGGTTCTGCCTTAGCCATATATGTAAAACTGCCTCCGCTTCTTCCTAATCTTAAACACAATTAACTATATCACGTTTCCTTGCCGCAAAAAAGAAAAAGAGAATGCCTCGCTTTAAGGCATTCTCTTTTATTCAGCTTGTTTTTGTTAGCGGAACGGGGCGGTAACAGAACGGCCAATGTCGCGGATAAGCGTACGAATATCCTCTCCATCCGTCTGTAGTGTCCGGGTTCCTGCACCCGTCATACGGGAGTTAAGCGTACGAATGCGTTGTGTCAATGCTTGATCAGATGTTACATGAACAGTATAACCCGGCTCGGCCCTCTTGACTGCTTCATGCACATTACGTTCCAGCGTTTTCATATTGGATGCCGTAGCCCCTTCAATACCAATAACCGCGTCACGGCCATCTACTACCGCTGTGGCACGTGTTACTCCATTTACATTGGCCGCAAGCTGTGCAACACGTTCCGCTACTTTCTGATCCTGCTGACCTAATTCATATGGATGTACGCCATACGTATTATAACGTCCAGGAATCATATTCGGATGAGGATACGTATGCGCCATATCAGGTCTGAGTCCATACTGCTGGGTACCGTACGGACGGATACCAAAATTATCGTCCATTGTGGTACCGTTCGTATTATATTGATTTAATCGATATGTTCCAGATTGTGTGTTTGTTCCATTATCTGTACCGGCACGTGGCCCACAAGCGGCGAGTACACTGGTCATTGTCAAAACAAGCGAAGCGGCGACAAACGATTTTACTGTTTTATTCATTATAAAGTCACCTCTGCACATAGTTTGCTTCCCGAAAGTGGAGCAGAATAAATGACAAAGCACAGGGCGGAGGCTACATTGTCCGTCCCTGTGCTCCAGTTTATCCTTGGGTAGGATTGTTTTGGGAGATATCAGAAAGAGCGTCACCCGCTTCATTCCGATAAATATTTTGTACCGCTAAGTCTCCTAGAGCAACAATACCGACCACTTGATTGTTGTCCACTACAGGTAGACGACGAATTTGATTTTTCGCCATAAGATCGGCAGCTTCATGAACATCCATCTGTGCTGGAGCCGTAACGATATTATGGGTCATTACATTACGCACTTGCGTTTGGCTATCACGGTTTTGTGCGGAAGCACGAATGGCGATATCGCGGTCCGTAATCATTCCAACACATTGCCCGTTCTCTACGACAGGAACAGCCCCTACGTTATAATCGTTCATAATTCTAGCCGCTTCTTCGAGTGATTGGTGCGGTTGTACCGTAGCTACCTGACGAGTCATGATATCCTGCAAACGTTGCGACATGTATAATTCCCTCCCATGTACATGTGTCGGATTCAGATGAATCCTTTTATAGCGTGATAAACAAAGCCACAACGTATGCATGGGTAATTCTTCTATAGCAACGCCTGCTTTCTTATCCAAAAAAATAAGGCACCATCACCGGTGATAAGCCGGTATAGGCGCCTCTTCTTTATTTTGCTTTTGCTTTCGTTATTATTTTTGCGATTTCCGGAATTTGCATATCGCTGTTCAAATCATATGTGCCATACCGTACAGAGCCCATCAAGCTAAAATCGTTCAAATATTTCACTAATAACCTTTGATCAGAAATAATATGTGCCTCTTGCAGCTTCTTAGCTACTTCTTCCGGACTCATACCCTTTTCTATAACCAAATTGTACATGTATCGTTTCTTTTCAGGCTGTACTGGCGGATTTGCTTGCGACTGTTGACCAGCATTCGCCGGAGCCCCCTGCGGTATTTTAATTTCTTTAATCGGCTCACTTGCCGGATCAGCCTTCTGCGTACTTTCTGCTTGGGCCGGAGCCGCCTGATTTGGAAGTTCGTTATAGTAAGCGAGTGAAAGCACCGCAACGGAAAACAAAATGCCGGCTGCGAATCCTCGCAGACCTTGTTTCGTTATTTTAGGCACCTTCCTTCTTCTCCTTTAGCTTTTCTTTCGCGCGACGATTCTCTCCAGTCTTGTGATTCCCTTGTATACCTAGTTTACCTTGGATTTGATGGATTTCTTTAAGAATTTGGATAGACAAATTCTCAACTTTTTCTTCCAATTGAGCAGTTTGATCCTTCTCTCTATAGAAAGAATAAATTAAAATCCCAATACCAAGCAAAAGCAGGCCGATAATTGCATACTGCATACGCTTCCTCCATCATATTAATTTTGGATGTTCGAATCCTCGAAGTATGTTTTCTGCCTTTTCATTTATACCATACTTCTGTAAAAACACAAGAGAAAATCGAGACTGAAAGCGTTGTCCATGGAAATGGACAGCGTTTTTTGTCGAAAGATGACGTTTGTCCCTTTTTTCAAAAATTGTACTTTATTCAATTCCAAGCCCATATTTATAGGAAAGATTGAACATATGGAAAGGAGTCTGAACGAATACATGCACACCTTCCGGAAAAAATATCGTGTGTACGCAAGTCCCTACGATCCTTGTCCTCCCATGACTAAAAAAACATACGAGACACCACCTCAGCTCTACTTAGGATTTCAGCCTTATGGCCTTCCGCAATATCAGCCACCCGAAGCCCTGCGTCAGGGGACCCTCTGGCCCGCCTTGTATGCCCCCTACCATAGTCCTTATAAAGATAAATATGGGAAAAGGGAGGCGGACGAATGAAGAAAGCAGGCGATAACTACTATGACCTTCTACTTGAAATCCAACAGATCGATTTTGTGATCATTGAACTGAATCTTTATCTCAATACCCACCCGAACGATCAAGCCGCAATCGCCCAATATAATGAGTTCGTGCAACGAAGCATGCAATTGAAAAAAAACTTTGAAGCGCTGTATGGGCCGCTCACCAGTTTTGGATATAGTTTCTCCCCTACCCCCTGGCAATGGGGAAAAGCTCCCTGGCCCTGGCAGGTATAATGTAAAAATGAAGGAGGAAACCCGTCTTGTGGATTTACGAGAAGAAGCTGCAATATCCGGTACGTGTAAGTAAGTGCGATGTGCGGATGGCCAAGTTTTTGATCGAACAGTACGGAGGCGCAGATGGAGAACTGGCAGCGGCGCTACGCTACCTGAATCAGCGCTATACGGTACCAGATAAGGTTATTGGCCTCTTAAATGATATCGGAACTGAAGAGCTGGCTCATCTAGAGATGATTGCGACAATGGTGTACAAACTAACAAAAGATGCAACACCTGAAGAAATGGAAAAATGCGGATTAGGAGCGCATTACGCTAACCATGATAAAGCGCTATTTTACAATAATGCGGCTGGCGTACCATGGACCGCAACGTATATACAGGCAAAAGGCGATCCAATTGCGGACCTATATGAAGATATCGCTGCCGAGGAAAAAGCTCGGGCAACGTATCAATGGTTAATTAACATGACGGATGATACCGATTTAAAGGACTCGCTTAGCTTTTTGCGTGAACGTGAAATCGTTCACTCCCAGCGCTTCCGCGAAGCAGTTGAAATCCTTAAGGAAGAACGGGAGCGAAAAAAAGTGTTTTAGTGTGATACGAATAAGGGAGCAAGATAGCGATTTCTTTCTCACTAAGAATCAAAGGTCAAGTCAGAGAGGAAAAAAAGTCGCGTTTGCTCCCCATTCTTTACTTTATTCTATCCATTCTGTTTTCTTATCTATAGGGATACGTCGTGATTCACGGGCCATATCCGCTTTCCCTATGTAGACAAGCCCGACAAGTCCGTCCTTTTCTTCCAACCCGAATGTTTCTTTCATAACCGGATGATAACTTGGAGCACCTGTACGCCAGATAGCGCCATAGCCCAGGGCATGCGCTACGAGAAGCATGTTTTGGATGCTGGCTGCGACCGCAGCGTACTCTTCCGCCTCCACAACATAGTCTTCCTTGTGCGGCAGGCAAGCCACCGCAATGACAAGCGGCGCTCGAAACGCCTTTTTCATGCTTTTCTCATACAGTGTTGCCCGCTCTTCTTCCGTCAGTTCTTCCCCTTTCTCAAGCAGGGCTATTTTCGCATACGCTTCACCAAGCTTCTTTCGTCCGTCGCCTACCATGACGAAGTATTTCCACGGCTGGGTATTGAAGTGACTAGGAGCCCAGTTCCCCGCTTCGAGTATCTCCTCGATATGTTCACGGGGCACCGGCTCATCTGTCACTTTACCAATCGTTCGTCTCGTCTGAATCAATTGTAAAAACTCGTTCATAGAATCCTCCTCATGTAATGTCCTGTCCTCTCAAAAATGCGGCCAATGGTTCAGCAAACAGATGAGCATCCACCACTCCTGCCATATGTCCATTCGGACTGTCGATTTCATAGTATGAAGCGCGTCCTCCCTGGCGATTGATTATGTCTGCTGCCTGCCTGCTGTACTGTGGCGGAAACAATAAGTCTGAAGTGCACGGAATCATTAGCACCCGTGCCCGAATCTTTCCTAATGCCTCTTCCAGCGAAGCGAACCCCCGGCTGATATCATGCATCATTGCCGCACGCGCCGTGTACACGTAGTGACTTGCATCATAAGGCAGCATACGCTCAGATACAGCTCCCCTGAATTTTTGTACAAATGGCGGGACACTTTGATATGATGTGGAAATGACGTCGCGCTTCGCATCACGCGAAAACGCATCATCATACCAAGCATACTGGTATGCGGCAAGATTCATGAGGCTAAGCGCCAAATGCAGGCCTGCCTCCGGCTCTTCCCCCTCATTATATGCGCCGTCTTTCCACTTCGGATCAAGCGCAATCACATCAATCGCTGCCTGCAGATAGGCAAGTGAAGTCAAGACCGGCATCTGCGCACCACTTATCACAACTACACACGCTTCCATCATATCGGGATAATGAACCGCCCAGTTCAATGTCTGTATCCCCCCCGCCGAAGGCCCTAGCACGGCGACTAATTTCTCGATTCCAAGTGAGCGCACGAGTTCCCGTTGAATGCCTGTCATATCCCGATATGTAAACACCGGAAACGTAATGCCATACCTCTCTCCTGTCTGTGGATTTATACTCCTTGGTCCAGTAGTTATGACATGTGGATTTTTGAATTGGATATTACATAGCGTATCCGAGCATATAACAAAGTATCGATCGGTATCTATTGCTTTGCCTGGACCGATGAGGGCATCCCACCAACCGACTTCCGTATCGTCTGGACTGTATTTTCCTGCTGCGTGACTGGTTGCACTGAAGAAGTGGCAGACAAGTATCGCATTATCCTTTGCTTCGTTTAACTGTCCGTATGTTTCAAAACCAATTGTAACGGGAATCTCCCGTCCGCACTCCATCCGATAGCTGTCCAACGAAAACATCTGCTTCTTTACCGTATCCATCACAGACAACCTCCTTTTTCTTTCCATATTACTACGCCAGTATAACTTTTTGTTTCTTTTTGTTATTATACTAGAGATACAGAAGGAGGGAGCGCATTGCGAAACATTCGCTATCCTAATGGCAAACTGCCGACGGTAAACAGGGAAGGAACGGGACTTCCCGACCGCATGAAAGCGGAAGAATTCCTCGCGCTCGTTCAGGGTAAACAGGATTCAGCCGCGAATCGTGGCATGTCGCTCGAAGAAGAATTAAATGAAAGCAACGCATATTACGTATCTCATGATATCGCATCCGTTCATAAGAAACCGACACCTGTTCAAATCGTGAAAGTCGACTATCCTTCCCGCTCGGCAGCCGTCATCCGTGAAGCTTATTTTCGGCAACCATCGACAACTGATTACAATGGTGTATTCGAGGGTCGGTACCTTGATTTTGAAGCAAAAGAAACGCGCAATAAGACAGCCTTGCCCCTTGGCAACTTTCATGAGCACCAAATCAACCATATGTGTCTGGTAGTTAAACAGAGAGGCATCGCATTTGCTATTGTCCGCTTTACCGTCCATGACGAGACATATGTGCTGGATGCTTCACATATCATACATTTTTGGAAAGAGTCCATCCGGGGCGGGCGCAAATCGATTCCTTATGCATACATTAAGGAACACGGACACCTTATTCCTGTCGGATATCGGCCACGCCTCGATTATCTCTCTGTCGTCAAGCAATACTATTTCTCATGAGTACGTAGATGAGCAGACGAACAAGAAAGGGGCAGAAGCTTTGTATCATCGATTGTATATTGAATATATATATTATTTTAATGTAGAACAGGATTATTATGAGTGTCATGAAGTAATGGAAGAGCTGTGGTTGAATGAAGGCAGAAATCGCCTGCTACAGGCTCTGCTGCAGGTAGCGGTTGGCCTGCACCATTTTCGCAACAAAAACATAGAAGGTGCCATTCGCCTATTCGAAGCGGCACTCGCCAAATCAACGGACACATGGAGCGGAGAACTCGGTATCGATACGGATAAGCTGTTCACTGAAACGAGAGAATACCTCAAAAAACTGTATACTTATGAAAAAGCACCTTTTTCTTTTTACCCGCTTCACATCTCCATTCTTGATCAGCAATTACACCATGCAGTTGCTGCTTGTGTACCGAAAGGTGTGGCAGAGGAAGATAAATTTTAGAATAGTCCATAGTACAAATGAGGCAGATATATCTGTCTCATTTTTTCTTTTATCCAAAAGGTTGACAAAATGGTGTATGCTTCATATAATGAAAATAAATTATTTATAATGATTTTAAATTAATAACAAAATGTAATAAGGAACCAACATTAATTAAAACTCAAAAAATACGTGTAAAAGAAAAAGAAATTCCAGGAGGCGATAGATAGTATGGATAACAACGTAATCGTATACACAAGTCAAGGATGTCCTTACTGCAAAAAGGTAAAAGAACAGCTAACTGCATGGGGCATACAATTTGATGAACGGAACGTTTCGGAGAACTATGAATACTTCGAAGAACTACAACAGAAGAAAATCTTTGGGACACCTGCTACCTATATTAACGGCAAGCTTGTACTTGGCTTCCAGGAAGCTAAGATGAAGAAGCTGTTGAATCTTCCAGAAGACTTCGAGGCGCCAAAGAAAGAGGAAGCCTTTTCTTCCGACGTAAAATCAAAAAACGAAGAAACATCAGCTGGTATCTTCCGGTCCGTTGATGAGAGCATTCTCGATGAAGTGTATGATCTGGTTACAATCGGCGGTGGCCCTGCTGGAGCATCAGCAGCGGTATATGCGGCACGCGGCCGTCTAAAAACGCTCGTTATCGACAAGGCACCGGCAGCAGGTACGCTGGCTATTACTCATAAGATCGCCAATTACCCAGGTGTACGTGAAGAGTTAACAGGTCTTGAGTTGCTACAGCGTATGCAGGAACAGGCGCATGATTTCGGGGCTAATTTCGTTCGTACTACAGTCCTCTCCGTCGATTTTTCCGATCCGGACATTAAGAAACTGGAGGTAGCGGAAGGAACAATTAAAGCAAAAAGCGTATTCATCGCCGTAGGAGCAAAAGCACCTTCAAGCAAAATCAAAGGTGAGGAAGAATTCACGGGTCGCGGGGTCAGCTACTGCTCTACTTGTGATGCTGCGTTTTTCCAAGATCGGACGGTTATCGTAACAGGAGATAATGAAGAGGCCGTGCACGAAGCTGAAGCGTTAGCGAAATTTTGTAAAGAGGTACGTTTCCTCATTCCTACAGGCAATGTAAAAGGCCAAGCTGATTTATCTACACTTGAAACAAAAGATAACGTAAAAATTTACAAAAAATATCGTGTAAAAGAAATCATCGGTGAGAACAGTGTAGAAAAAGCTGTTGTACAAAACGATCAAAAAGAGATGGAAACATGGAAGATTGACGGTGTATTCCTGTATCTTGCTGGGATGAAACCAGGCACTGATTTCTTGAAAGACTCCGTAGCACGTGACACTGAGGGATATATCAATGTAGATGATATGCTGCAGACGAATGTTCCGGGCGTATTTGCAGGTGGAGATGCTCGTCGCACACCGATTAAACAAGCCGTACTCTCGGCAGCTGACGGGGCCATTGCAGCCCTTGGAGCAGAAGCACATGTTAACAAGCGTTCTCAGCTTCGTCCGCAATATAGCTAATTGCTTGCATCAAAAAAGCCGGAATTTCCATGATGGAAATCCGGCTTTCTTTCTCACTTCTTCCAACCATTGTGTCAGCACTTCTGTAGCTTGCTGTATTAAGCATCAGTTCCCTCCTTATTTTGTTCTTACCGCACAACCTGTGTTCTTACATAACTCGTGTTCACATTGTATCAAAAAAAGAACCATTTTTTATTAGAATGATATCCTCTAATAAAAAATGGTTCTTCTTATACCTTACAAATGGTGGGCCCTGCAGGACTCGAACCTGCGACCAATCGGTTATGAGCCGACCGCTCTACCAACTGAGCTAAGGGCCCTTTATGGGGCGACCGATGGGAATCGAACCCACGAGTGTCGGAGCCACAATCCGATGCGTTAACCACTTCGCCACGGCCGCCATAAATAAAAAAATAGTGGCGGAGGGAGAGGGATTCGAACCCCCGTGGACTTGCGCCCTAACGGTTTTCAAGACCGCCCCGTTATGACCACTTCGGTATCCCTCCGCGCGATATAAAAATGGCAGGGGCAGTAGGAATCGAACCCACACTGGAGGTTTTGGAGACCTCTGTTCTACCGTTAAACTATGCCCCTGTACTTTGCATATATAGCTTCGTCGATATTACTTACTTTATACTATCCTCAAAAAATGTCAATAAAAAGTAGCGGCGGAGGGGATCGAACCCCCGACCTCACGGGTATGAACCGTACGCTCTAGCCAGCTGAGCTACACCGCCAT